>JBCCVY010000068.1:0-12105 GCA_039194725.1 Pseudomonadota bacterium | reverse complement strand
CTGAAATCCGCATCAGCTCGGCCATGGCGCCGACCCGGGTCTTGATTTCCTCCGCCGGCAGCTTGGCAACGCGCAACGGCGAAGCGATGTTGTCGAACACCGACATGTTGGGATAGTTGATGAACTGCTGGTAGACCATCGACACGTTGCGTTTCTGGACCGCCGTGCCGGTCACATTCCTGCCGTCGAACCAGACCTCGCCGGATGTGGGTTTTTCCAGGCCGGCCATCATCTGCATCAGGGTTGTCTTGCCGGCCAGAGTGGTGCCCAGCAAGATGTTGAAGCTGCCCGGCTCAAACGTCAGGTCGGTCGGGTGGATATGCACATCCGCCCCCACCTTTTTTCCCACGTCTTTCAGTTCAAGCGCCATAGCGCATCCTGCCGCCGCTTAGGGTTCTGACACAAGGTTCAAAAATATTTTCGGATACGAGGGGAGCGGCCCGGTGTCTGAATACCGGACCACCCATCACGCACGGGAGAAAATGCGCTTCCCTACTGCGCCCAGCGCTTGACGATTTCTTCGTACGCAATCGTCTTGCCCTGCTCTTTCTCGTTTTCCAGCTTGGCAGCCGGACCGTTCTCCTTGCCGAGCCACTCGCTGGCGTCCTTGGGCTCGTTCAGGCGCGGGCCGCAGCCGCCATAGACCTTGGCCTGTTCATCGGCCGCCTGCATGCGGCTCATGACCTGGTCCATTTCGCCGGCCAGGCGGTCCATCGCCTGCTGCGGCGTGAACGCACCGGAGTTAACGTCACCGATGTTCTGCCACCACAACTGTGCCAGTTTCGGATAATCGGGAACATTGACACCGGTTGGCGTCCAGTTGACCCGGTCCGGCGAGCGATAGAACTCGATCAGTCCCCCCAGTTTCGGCGCGCGTTTTGTGAAGTGCTCGTGACGCACGGTGCTGTCGCGAATGAAGGTCAGACCAACGTCGGACTTCTTCACGTCGACGGTCTTGGACACCACGAACTGGGCGTACAGCCATGCAGCCTTGGCCCGGTCGACCGGCGTGGACTTGAGAATGGTCCACGAGCCCGCATCCTGGTAGCCAAGCTTCATGCCGTCTTTCCAGTACGGCCCGTGCGGGCTCGGCGCCATTCGCCACTGTGGATTGCCGTCATCGTCAACGGTGTTGTTGCCGTCGGACTTCGGTGCCACCATGGAGGCGGTGAATGCCGTGTACCAGAATATCTGCTGGGCCACATTGCCCTGCGCCAGAGCCGGCAGCGATTGGTAGAAGTCGTAGTCGGCAGCGCCTGGAGGCGCGTATTTGCGCAGCCACTCGTCCCACTTGGCGATCGCGTACACCGACGCCGGCGCGTTGGTGCCGCCGCCGCGGGAAACAGATGCGCCAGCCGGGTTGCAGCTGCCTTCTTCCATGCGGATGCCCCACTCGTCGATGGGGCGGCCGTTTGGCAGGCCCGGAGACGTGGAACCGGCCATGGACAGCCAGGCATCGGTCATGCGCCAGCCGAGGTCGGGCGCGCGCTTGCCATAATCCATGTGGCCGTAGATGCGGACGCCGTCGATTTCCTTGACGTCTTCGCTGAAGAACTGGGCGATGTCTTCGTAGGCCGACCAGTTGACCGGCACGCCCAGTTCATAGCCGTACTTGGCCTTGAACTGCGCCCTCAGTTCCGGCTTGTCGAACCAGTCCTTGCGGAACCAGTACAGGTTGGCGAACTGCTGGTCCGGCAGCTGATAGAGCTTGCCGTCCGGGCCGGTGGTGAAGGACTTGCCGATGAAGTCGTCCACATCGAGACCGGGATTGGTGACACCCTTGCCCTCGCCTTCCATCCAGTCGGTCAGATTGACCGCCTGCTGCAGGCGCGAATGGGTGCCGATCAGGTCGCTGTCATTGATGTAGGCATCATAAAGATTGCGGTTGGTCTGCATCTGGGTCTGCACGGCCTGCACGACCTCGCCTTCGCCGAGGAGCTGGTGGTTGACCTTGATGCCGGTGATTTCCTCAAACGCCTTGGTCAGCGTCTTGGACTCGTACTCGTGCGTCGGAATGGTTTCCGACAGCACATTGATCTCCATTCCCTTGAACGGTTCCGCCGCCTTGATGAACCATTCCATCTCCTTCAGCTGATCTTCTTTCGAAAGTGCTGATGGCTGGAATTCGTCGTTTACCCACTTCTCCGCCGCGGCCATGTCGGCCTGCGCAGGAAGAGCCGCAGCGCCCAGTGCAAACACCGCAACTGAGGCCAAAAGCAGCTTTTTCATGATGTCTCCTCCAACTGATTGCGTACGCACTCATTCCCGACAGCGGTGCGTCACACCGTTAGGACATAACGAATAAAAACGAAAGTCAATGGTTTTCTAATTGATTTATTCGAAAAAAATCGCAACTATTATGAAAACAACCGAAGGGATGCGCCGTGACGGCTTTGCCGCCCAGACAGATGGACATTCTCGAGATCGCGCGCCGCGAAGGCCGCGTCGACGTGGAGACGCTCGCGCATCATTTTGATGTCACCCCGCAGACAATTCGCAAGGATCTCAATGACCTGTGCGACATTGAAAAACTCAACCGCGTGCACGGCGGCGCCGTGTTTCCGTCCAACACGGTCAACATGGCCTACCAGGCCCGCCGGGAAATTGCGGCGGACGGCAAGACCCGTATTGCGGGCGCCATTGCCGCACTGATCCCGGACAATTCGTCGCTGATCCTCAATATCGGCACCACAACCGAACAGGTGGCTTTCGCCCTGCGCCGCCACCAGGGGTTGATGGTGATCACCAACAATCTCAACGTTGCCTACATACTGTCCGACGCGCCGGGTGTCGAAGTGGTGGTCTCCGGCGGCATGGTGCGCAAGAGCGACGGCGGCATTGTCGGCGCTGCAGCGATCGATCTGATCCGCCAGTTCAAGGTCGACTTTGCCGTCATCGGCACATCGGCAATCGATGAAGAAGGCTCCCTGCTCGACTTTGACTATCGCGAGGTGCGTGTGTCACAGGCCATTCTGGGTCAGGCCCGCACCAGCATACTTGCCGCCGACACCGGCAAGTTCGAACGCCGCGCCCCAGTGCAGATCGGCAAGCTGGAGGATATCGACATCTTCGTCACCGACGAGCAGCCGCCCCGCTCCATCCAGAAGATCTGCGATGCCGCCAAGATCCGGCTTGAGGTGGCGCAAGCAGACAGTACGAGCGGAAAGGCGGCTGAATGAACCGGCAGCCGCAACACACGCGCCTGACACCGCACTATGACGTGCTGATTATCGGCGGCGGCATCAATGGCTGCGGCATTGCCCGCGATGCGGTCGGCCGCGGCTACTCCGTATGCCTGTGCGAGGCAGGCGATTTTGGCGGCGGCACCTCGTCGGCTTCCACCAAGCTGGTGCACGGCGGTCTGCGCTATCTCGAACACTACGAGTTCCTGCTCGTGCGCAAGGCGCTGATGGAGCGCGAGGTGCTGTGGAACATGGCCCCGCACATCATCTGGCCGATGCGTTTTGTGTTGCCGCACCATGCCGGCCTGCGCCCGGCCTGGCTGCTGCGGCTCGGCCTGTTTCTCTACGACCATATCGGCGGGCGCAAGCTGCTGCCGCCGACAACGAGCGTGAACCTGAGCCGCGACGAGGTGGGCAAGCCGCTCAAGCCCATGTTCAGGAGAGCCTTCGAGTATTCCGACTGCTGGGTCGAGGATTCGCGGCTGGTGGTGCTGAACGCCCTTGATGCGGTAGAGCGCGGCGCCAGCATGCGACCCCATACCAGGGTCGCCCGTGCCCAGCGTGACGGCGGTCAGTGGCGGGTCGAGATGGACGATACGCTCTCTGGCCACAGACAAACCGTCACTGCCGGTGTCATCGTCAATGCGGCTGGCCCCTGGGTCGACCTGGTGTTGCAGCAGGTGTTCGGACACAACGATGCCCGCAATGTCCGGCTGGTGCGCGGCAGCCACATTGTCGTGGCGCGAAAGTTCGACCACGACAAGGCTTATATTTTCCAGAACGACGACAACCGCATCATTTTCGCCATTCCCTATGAGCACAATTACACCCTGATCGGCACCACAGATGCGGAACACGGCGACGACATGGACAAGCCGGAGATATCACCTGAGGAAATCAACTATCTGTGCGCCATGGCAAGCGAGTATTTTGCCGAGCCGGTCACCAAATCCGATGTCGTGTGGACCTATTCCGGTGTCCGCCCGTTGTATGATGACGGGGCCAGCAAGGCGCAGGAGGCCACCCGCGACTATGTCATACGCACGGACGGCAACAGTGGCGGCGCGCTGCTGCTGAATGTCTTCGGCGGCAAGATCACCACCTTCCGGGTGCTGGCCGAGGAAATTCTGAAAGACATCGAAAAAGCCCTCGGCACCCGCCAGCCTGCTTGGACGGCCCATGCCGTGCTTCCCGGCGGCGACTTTCCAGTGGAAGGCTTTGATGCACTGGTCAACGACTATGCCAATGCCCGCCCCAATCTGGACCGGGGCCTGATTGCCCGATTGGTGCGCCTGTATGGCACCCGGGCTGAGAAGGTGCTGCGCGATGCCAGGGAAACTGCCGATCTCGGCACCGCGTTCGGTGGCGGCCTCTATGAAGCAGAGGTCATCTACCTGATGCGCCATGAATGGGCACGCACCGCACAAGATATACTGTTCAGGCGCACCAAGCTGGGCATTGCCTATGACGGCGAACAGATTGCGGCCTTGCAAGACTTCATGGATCGTGCTGCAAAAACCATGCACACGATGACAAACGAGACCGCACTGCACTGAGCGGCAGCAAAGACGGGGCATACCATGGGCAATTACGTTCTAGCTATTGACCAGGGCACGACATCCTCGCGCGCCATCCTTTTTGACGAGAACCAGGCAGTCGTCTCTGTTGGCCAGCAGGAGTTTGCCCAGCATTTCCCGAAATCCGGCTGGGTGGAGCACGATCCCGAGGATATCTGGTCGACCGTGGTGGCCACCTGCAGGGACGCGATCCGCACGGCCGGCGTCAAATCGTCTGACATCGCGGCAATCGGCATCACCAACCAGCGCGAAACCACCGTCATGTGGGATCGCGAAACCGGCAAGTGCGTGCACAGGGCCATTGTCTGGCAGGACCGGCGCACATCTGAAGTCTGCGCGAAGCTGAAAAAGGCCGGCCACGAGAAAAGCTTCAGCACGAAGACCGGGCTGCTGCTCGATCCATACTTTTCCGGCACCAAGGTGTCCTGGCTGCTGAACAATGTGAAGGGCCTGCGCAAAAAGGCGGAAGCAGGCCGCATCGCCTTCGGCACCATCGACAGTTTCCTGATCTGGCGGCTGACCGGCGGCGCCTCTCATGTTACCGATGCCACCAACGCCTCGCGCACGCTGATGTTCAATATCAGGACCAACAAGTGGGACAAGACCCTGCTCAAGGTGCTTGATGTTCCGGCAAGCGTGCTGCCCGACGTGCTCGACTGTTCGGCGGATTTTGGCGTGACGGATGCGTCGATCCTGGGGGCAGCCATCCCCATCATGGGCGTTGCCGGCGACCAGCAGGCGGCCACTATCGGCAATGCCTGTTTCAAGCCCGGCATGCTGAAATCAACCTACGGCACCGGATGCTTTGCCCTGCTCAACACCGGTCAAGACATGGTGCGCTCGAAAAACCGCCTGCTGACCACCATCGCCTACCGGCTCGGCGGCAAGACCACCTATGCGCTGGAAGGCTCGATTTTCATGGCCGGCGCCACAGTGCAGTGGCTGCGCGACGAAATGGGATTTTTGGAGTCCGCCGGCGACAGCGGTGACATGGCGGCACAGGCCGACCCGGAACAGGATGTCTATCTGGTGCCGGCCTTCACCGGCCTCGGCGCACCACACTGGGATGCCGATGCCCGCGGGGCGATCTTCGGCCTGACCCGCGCCTCCGGTCCCAACGAGCTGGCCCAGGCCGCGCTTGAGGCGGTGTGCTATCAAACCCATGACCTGCTGTCGGCCATGCAGAAGGACTGGAAATCCAACACCGCCCGCAGGACGGTCCTGCGTGTCGATGGCGGCATGGTCGCGTCGGACTGGACCATGCAGCGCCTGGCCGACATTCTCAATGCTCCGGTCGACCGGCCTCAGATCTTGGAGACCACCGCCCTGGGCGCCGCCTGGTTGGCCGCATCCCGGGTGGGACTGTGGCCCAATGCGGCAGGTTTCGCCAAGTCATGGGCTCTGGATCGGCGTTTCAAGCCGAATATGAAACCAGCCGTCCGGCAGCGAAAGATCGCCGGCTGGACAGACGCGGTCAGACGAACATTGAGCTGACCCGGACCTATGCAGGCTGTTTCTCTGCATCCATCAGGTGGCACGCCACTTGCGCGGCATCGGCAGGCTGCAAATGCGGCGTTTCGGCCGCGCACCGGTCAAACACCATCGGACAGCGCGGATGGAAGGCACACCCCGCGGGCGGATCGATGGGAGACGGCAGTTCGCCCTTGAGCAGCACCCGTTCCTTCTGCCGGCCCGGATCCGGCACCGGCGTGGCCGACAGCAGCGCCTTTGTGTACGGGTGTCTTGGACCGTCAAACAGGATATCCCTGGCCGCATGCTCGACCGGCTTGCCCAGGTACATCACCATCACCTCGTCGGCGATATGTTTGACCACCGACAGGTCGTGCGAGATGAACAAGTAGGCCAGTTGCAGCTTGTCCTGCAGTTCGCCGAGCAGGTTCAGCACCTGTGCCTGGATCGAGACATCGAGCGCCGACACCGGCTCGTCCAGCACCAGGATGTCCGGGTCCAGCATCAGGGCGCGCGCAATGGCGATGCGCTGGCGCTGGCCGCCGGAAAACATGTGCGGGTAGCGGTCATAGTGCTCAGGCCTGAGGCCGACCGCCTGCATCATCGACCTGGCCCTGTCAGCTCTCTCGGCGCTAGAAAGCGGCGTGTTCATCATCAGCGGTTCTTCCAGTGCCGAGCCGATTTTCTGGCGCGGATTGAGAGACCCGTACGGGTTCTGGAACACCATCTGCACCTTGGGCCTTAAATTTCGGCGCACCGTCTTGTCGGCGTCGGCCAGTTCCTCGCCGGCAATCTGCAAGGACCCCGCCGTGGGCTCCTCGATCATGGTCACCAGGCGCGCCAGCGTGGACTTGCCGCACCCGGATTCCCCGACCACCGCCAGGGTTTTCTTTCGGCTCAGCTCAAAACTGACCCCGTCCAGCGCCTTTACCGTGGCCGGCCTGGCATACAGGCTGCCGGGCAGCATGTAGTGCTTCTTCAGGTCGCTGGCGCGCAGGACAATTTCCTCACTCATGCCGTCGCTGCCTTTCCGGGGTGGTTTTGCGGCACGCCCTTGATCAGTGGATAGTGGCAGAATGCCAGGCCAAGTCCGGCAGACGCACGGCTGGGAGATTGCGTGCGGCACTGCTCGGTGGCATGCGTGCACCGCGGTGAAAACAGACACCCGTCCGGGCGGTCGAACTGGCCCGGCACCACGCCTGGGATGGACGGCAGCGTATTTGACGTTGCCCGCTCCGGCAATGCTGCCAGCAAGGCGGCCGTATAGGGATGATGCGGTTCGGAAAACAGGTCGACCACCGGCTGCTCCTCGACCTTCTGCCCGGCATATTGCACCGAGACCCGCTGCGCCGTCTCGGCAACCACGCCCATGTCATGGGTGATCAGAACCAGCGCCATGTCGGTCTCGCGTTGCAGGTTCAGCAGCAAATCGAGAATTTGCGCCTGGATGGTCACGTCAAGCGCGGTTGTCGGTTCATCGGCGACCAGCAGTTTCGGGTTGCACGAGATCGCCATGGCAATCATCACCCGCTGGCTCATGCCGCCCGACAGTTGATGGGGAAACGCGCTCAGGCGTTTTTCCGGCGCCGGAATGCCGACCAGATCGAGCAGTTCGATGCTGCGCGCCTTGCATTCGGCCCGCGACATGCCCAGGTGAACCCTGAGCGCCTCGCCCAGTTGGAAGCCCACGGTGAAACATGGATTGAGGCTCGACATGGGCTCCTGGAAGATCATGGCGATGTCCTTGCCGACAACCTGACGGCGCTGGCGGGCGGTCAGCGACAACAGGTCCCTGCCGTCTAAATTCAACCGATCCGCGGTCACTGTCGCAGTCCACGGCAACAGGCCCATCATGGCCAGCATGGCAACCGACTTGCCTGACCCGGATTCGCCCACGATGGCGAGCACGTCGCTTGCATCGAGGCTGATCGACAACTGGTCAACGGCACGGAAAGCCCCGCCTGCCGTGGCAAATTCCACCGTTAGGTTTTCAATCTCTAGAAGAGCCATGGTTGTTGAATTTTCACCTTTGTAGTATTATCTCCATCAACGGAGACAAGATCATGAGCACGAAACCGCTTCCCATGCCGCCAATGCGGCCCATAAACGGTCCGACCGGCCCAAAACCCGGCTATTGAGCCGTTGCTGGCGCTATTTGTCGTCACTTGACTGCTCCAGTGCATCTATCGCCTCGATGGCCAGCCGGCCGGCTTCGCTGCGCAATTCGATAAAATCCCGGTACACATCAACCTTGCGCTCAGCCTCCAGTGCGGCGTAGCGCTCACCCCGCATGTCTTCGGCAAGCTGGGCAATCACATCGACCTGCTGGTAGTACCGGATCACCGGTTCAATGACATCGCCGGGCAGGATCTGTATCTCACCGACAATGGCCTCGAACGCCGGGTTTGCCGTTTCCTTCGGCACGAACGGCGTAAATGCAGGTTTGTCACCCGCACCTGCCCTGATCTGGCGCGCCATTTGCTCCACGTGCTCGCTCTCGTCCTTGAAAATCCAGCGCGGCACATGGCAGCTGATTTCCGCGCGCAGGGCAATCTTGCAGTCCCGGATGCGTTCGGCACGCCGCCCGTTCTCCAGCCGGCGTTCACGCTGATAGGCCACATACCAGCCGATCATTGTCACCAGCGCCGCAATGACGGCGGCAACGAATGCCGGTCCTACCATTGTCGACCCGTACACCATCTCAGCTCCGCTTCAGCTTGGGGTCAAGCGCGTCGCGCAGGCCGTCGCCCATCAGGTTGATGGCCAGCACCGTCAGCAGTATGGCCAGCCCGGGCAGCGTCACCACCCACCAGGCGCGCAGAATGAACTCGCGCGCCTCGGCCAGCATGGTGCCCCACTCCGGCGTCGGCGGCTGTGCGCCCATGCCGAGAAAGCCCAGTGCCGCTGCATCCAGGATGGCCGTGGAGAACGACAGCGCCGCCTGCACGATCAGCGGCGCCATGCAGTTCGGCAGGATGGTATAGAACATCAGTCGCACCGGCCTGACGCCGGCCACCCTGGCCGCGGTCACATAGTCCTTGTTTCTCTCGCCCAGCACGGCAGCACGCGTCAGGCGCACGTAGTGCGGCTGCTGCACAATGGCGATGGCCACCATTGCATTGGTCAGGCTGGGGCCGAGTATGGCGACCAGCACCAGCGCCAGCAGCAGGCTCGGGAATGACAGGATGATGTCCATCAGGCGCATGATCAGCGTGTCGAGCGTGCCGCCCACGAAACCGGCGATCAGACCGATGGTCACGCCGACGGCCATGGCGCCGACCACCACGATGCAGCCGACGAACAGCGAGTAGCGGCTGCCGTGGATGAGGCGGGACAGCATGTCGCGGCCGACCGCATCGGTGCCCAGGAGGAACCGCCAATCGCCGCCTTCCTGCCACACCGGCGGGGTCAGCAGCGCGTCCCGGAACTGCGTGGTGGCCCCATGCGGGGCAATCAGGTCGGCCAGCAACGCCACCAGACACACGCCGATGAAGAACCACATGCCGATAACCGCACCGCGATTCTCGCTGAAATAATGCCAGAACTCCTGCAGCACTGCGCGCATGCCGGTGGCGCGGGTGTCGGCTGAGGCTTCTATCACCTGGTCACTCATGATCCTGTCACCTCACATGCCGGATGCGCGGATTGACCAGCCCGTACAGCAGGTCGACGAGCAGATTGACCATCATCACGATGACCGCGATCATCAGAAGGCCGCCCTGCACCGACGGGTAGTCACGCCTGAAAATACTGTCCACCATCCACTTGCCGATGCCCGGCCACGAAAAGATCGTCTCGGTCAGGATGGCACCGGCCAGCAGCACGCCCACCTGCAGGCCGATGGTGGTGATTACCGGTATCATCGCATTGCGCAGCGCGTGAACGCCGACCACGCGCGCCGGCGACATGCCCTTGGCCCGCGCGGTGCGCACATAGTCCTCGCTGAGCACCTCCAGCATCGCCGACCTGGTCTGGCGCGCGACCACCGCCAGCGGAATCGTGCCCAGCACTATGGTCGGCAGGATGAGATGCGACACAGCGGAGGAAAACGCCCCCTTCTGACCGGACAGCAGGCTGTCGATCAGCATGAAGCCGGTCACCGGCTTGAAGAAATAGAGCAGCGAGATGCGGCCCGACACAGGTGTCCAGCCGAGCGTGCCGGAAAACAGGATGATCAGCAGCAGTCCCCACCAGAAAATCGGCATTGAATACCCGACCAGCGCCGTTCCCATAATGGCCTGGTCGGGCCATGATCCGCGCCGCGTGGCAGCGTAAATGCCGGCCGGAACACCTATGAAGACGGCAAATATGATGGCGCAGATAGACAGTTCCAGCGTGGCTGGAAACAGGGTGAAGAATTCGTCCCACACCGGCTTCTTGGTCACCAGCGAGTTGCCCAGATCGCCCTGCAGGGCTGAAAAGAAGTAGTCGAAATACTGTTCCCAGATCGGCCGGTCAAAGCCGAACTGTTTCATCAGAGCGGCATGGCGTTCGGGCGTCACCCCGCGCTCGCCCGCCATCAGCAGCACCGGGTCGCCGGGCAGCACCCTGATAAACGCAAACGCGGCGATGGTCACCCCGACGAATGTCGGGATGATCAGACCGATGCGCCGGAGAAGAAACTGAAACATGAAAGCCCCACCTCCCGCCGTGACCTGAAATGCCAGGGCACGGCGGGCACTATTGCTGTTACAAGATCAGGCTTATTCAGCGATATCGACGCCGTCAAACCAGTGACCGCCCAGCGGGTCCATCACATAGCCGGAGACCTTTTTCGACATCGGCATGAACACCACCGAATGGGCGATGGTCGCCCACGGTGCCTCACGCTTGAACACCACCTGCGCGTCTTCATAAAGCTTGGTGCGTTCCGCCTTGTCCGACACGGTCTTGGCCTTCTGGACCAGGTCCTCGAACTCCTTGTTGCACCATTGTGCGCGGTTCGAGCCGCCGACTGCGTCACATCCGAGCAGGACCGCCAGGAAGTTGTCCGGATCGCCATTGTCACCGGTCCAGCCCAAAAGCACGGCGCCGTCACGGTCCTTTGCCTTCGACAGCTTGAGATACTCGCCCCATTCATAGGATACGATCTCGACACCCACGCCGATCTTGGAGAAATCGGACTGGATCAGTTCGGCCATGCGCCGCGCATTGGGGTTGTAGGGACGCTGTACCGGCATCGCCCAGATCTTCATCTTCAGATCCTTGACACCGGCTGCCTCCAGCATCTTTTTGGCTGCGTCCGGATCGTAAGGATCGTCCTCAATACCGTTGTTGTAGGACCACATGGTCGGCGGGATCGGGTTCTTGGCCGCCTTGCCTGCGCCCTGGAACACCGCATCCAGAATGGATTGCTTGTTGATCGCCATGTTCAGCGCCTTGCGGACCTCGGCCTTGTCGAAAGGCGCAACCTGCGAGTTGTAGGCGAGATAGCCGACATTGAGGCCTTCCTGTTCCATCACCTGCAGATTCGGATCGGCCTGCAGATCGGCCAGGTCGGCCGGGTTCGGATACGGCGCCACGTGGCACTCACCGGCCTTCAGCTTCTGCTGACGCACCGATGCGTCGGTGGTGATGGCAAACACCAGGTCATCGATCGGCTGCTTGCCGGCCCAGTATCCCTCATGCGCTGCATAGCGGATGACCGCATCCTTCTGGTAGGCAACGAACTTGAACGGTCCGGTGCCGACCGGCTGCTGGTTGAGCAATTCCTTCTTGCCGTCGGCTTCCAGCTTGGCGGCATATTCGGCCGACATGATGGAGGCAAAGTCCATCGCCAGGTTGGCGATCATCGGCGCTTCGGGCCGGTTCAGCACGAACTTGACCGTCAGATCGTCCACCTTCTCCACCGACTTGAGCAGGTCGGGCATCGACAT
>JBCCVY010000067.1:0-12114 GCA_039194725.1 Pseudomonadota bacterium | reverse complement strand
CGGGCCTGTCGGTGGAAACGCCTGCCGTTCGCAACTGATCGTCTTCTGACAACATTTGTGGTGGGCATTGTTCGCAAGATGCCCACCCTTTTTTTTACCCAAATGCGGGGATCAGGCGCTGAAACTGCCTGAAAAACGAAGTTTTACCGAGGTTTTTTGGCCATGTTTACCAGACGTGATTTTCTGCAGTACACCGTCAATGCCGGCGCCGCGCTTGGCCTGGCGGGGTACGGTGCGAACGTGACCCGCGCCCTGGCGCAGCAGAAGCTGACCCAGGATGATCTGCTGAAATTTGACTCCAAGGGCCAGGTCACACTGCTGCATTTCACCGATGTCCATGCCCAATTGAAGCCGATCTACTTTCGCCCGCCTGACACCAATATCGGTATCGGGGACTATGCCGGCATTCCGCCGCACCTGGTCGCTGAGGAATTCCTGTCTCACTTCGGCATCGAGAAGGGCTCGCCGCTCGCCTATGCCCATACCATGGTCGATTACGTCGAACTGGCCCGCGCCTATGGCCGCCTCGGCGGGCTGGACCGCACCGCGACCCTGGTCAAGGCAATCCGTGCCGACCGCGGTGACGACAAGGTGCTGTTTCTCGACGGTGGCGATACCTGGCAGGGCTCTTACACGTCGCTGAAAACCAACGGCCAGGACATGGTCGACTGCATGAAAATGCTCAAGCCCGATGCCATGGTCGGACACTGGGAATTCACCTTCGGGGAAGACCGGGTCAAGGAAATCATCGACGGCATGGGGTATCCTTTCCTGGCGTCCAACATCTTCGACAATGAGTGGGATGAGCCGGTGTTTGAAAGCACCGCCATGTTTGAAAAGGGCGGTGTGAAAGTCGCCGTCATCGGCCAGGCGATGCCCTACACCCCGATAGCCAACCCGCGCTGGATGTTTCCGAAATGGTCATTCGGTATCAGGCCCGACACCTTGCAGGAAAATGTCGACAAGGCCCGCTCCGGCGGCGCCGAGGTGGTGGTGCTGCTGTCCCATGACGGGTTTGACGTCGACCGCAAGCTTGCCGGCGTCGTCAACGGAATCGACGTCATCCTGACCGGTCACACCCATGACGCTGTCCCGCAGGCCATTGAAGTCGGCAACACGCTGCTGCTGTCGTCAGGCTCGCACGGCAAGTATCTGGGCCGTGTCGATCTGGAGGTGAAGGAAGGCAAGGTGGTCGGTCATTCGTCGAACCTGATCCCGGTGTTTTCAGATGTGATTCAGCCGGACGCCGAGATGGCTGCCAAGATCGACGAGGTGCGCAAACCCCACGAAGCCGAAGTGAACCGGGTGATCGGCAAGACCGAAACCCTTCTGTACCGGCGCGGCAATTTCAACGGCACCTGGGACGATCTGATCTGCCAGGGCATTATTGAACAGCGCGACACGCAGATTGCCTTGTCTCCCGGCTTCAGGTGGGGAACGACACTGTTGCCGGGCCAGGACATCACCATCGATGATCTCTACACCGAAACCTCGATGAGTTATCCGTCCGTCTACCGGCTCGAGTTCACCGGCGCGCAGATGAAGGAGATTCTCGAAGATGTCTGCGACAATCTTTTCAATAAGGACCCGTTCTTCCAGCAGGGCGGCGACATGGTCCGGGTCGGCGGCATGAGTTACACCTGCTCGCCCAACGCGGACATGGGCGGACGCATCTCCGACATGCGCCTGATGTCCACCGGCGAACCGCTGCAGGCCGACAAGAAGTATGTCGTCGGCGGTTGGGCGTCGGTCAATGAGAATGTCGAAGGCCCGCCGATTTACGAGCTCATGGAGAAACACATCATGGGCAAACAGGTGGTGAATCTGCCGGATCAGGCGACGGTGAAGGTCAATATGTGATGTGTTGGGTCTTTCATATTCATATAAATGAATGTATAATGTAGGGCAGCACGAGGAGTGACGCTCATGTCTGACGGAACCGGGAAACCGAAAACAACAACCAGCCGCCGCCGCTTCCTGGGAGCCGGGCTGGCACTGGGCGGCGCCGCGATTGCAGGCAAGGCTCATGCCGGCGAGGGCGACGCCGCCATTCTGGAAAAGAAGGACTGGAACCAGTATCTCGGTGACGGCGTGGACGCGCGTCCCTATGGACATCCGTCCGAGTTCGAGAAGTCGGTTGTGCGCCGCAACGTTGCCTGGCTCACCGCCGATCCGGTTTCGTCGGTCAACTTTACCCCCTTGCATGATCTGGATGGCATCATCACGCCCAATGGCCTGTGCTTTGAGCGCCATCATGCCGGCATTGCCGAGGTCGATCCTGCGCAGCACCGCCTGATGATCAATGGCCTGGTTGACAAGCAGTTGGTGTTCACCATGGCCGACATCATGCGCTTCCCACGGGAAAACCGGGTCTACTTCCTTGAGTGCGCCGCCAATTCCGGCATGGAGTGGCGCGGGGCCCAGCTTAACGGCTGCCAGTTCACCCACGGCATGATCCACAACGTCATGTACACCGGTGTGCCGCTGAAGCTGCTTCTCGAAGAGGCAGGTGTCAAAACCAATGCAAAATGGATCATGCCGGAAGGTGCCGATGCATCCGCCATGACCCGGTCAGTGCCGCTGCAAAAGGCCATGGAGGACTGCCTGGTCGCGTTCAAGATGAACGGCGAGGCGCTGCGCCCGGAACAGGGCTATCCGCTGCGCCTGGTCGTGCCCGGCTGGGAAGGCAATATGTGGGTCAAGTGGTTGCGCCGCCTGGAAGTTGGCGATGAGCCGTGGCATCACCGCGAGGAGACCTCGAAATACACTGACCTTCTTGAAAACGGCAAGGCGCGGCGCTTCACCTGGGAGATGGATGCAAAGTCGGTCATCACCAATCCCAGCCCGCAGGCACCGCTGCTGCACAAGAAGGGCCAGACCGTGATTACCGGAATTGCCTGGTCCGGCCGCGGTACCATCGACCGGGTCGATGTGTCGCTTGACGGTGGTCGCAACTGGATGCAGGCGCGCCTTGACGGGCCCAGCCTGGATAAATCCATGCACCGGTTCTACGTGGATTTTGACTGGGATGGGTCGCCGTTGCTGTTGCAGTCGCGGGCCATGGACTCCACCGGTTACGTCCAGCCGACCAAAAACCAGTTACGGGCCGAACGCGGCACCAACTCCATCTACCATAACAACGGTATTCAGACCTGGCATGTGAAAGCCAATGGCGAGGTTGAAAATGTCGAAGTATCTTAAGCCCGCCCTTGTCGGCCTGTTTGCGCTTGCAGTTGCCACACCGGCACTGGCCGGTAAGTTCGACCTTGGCCGCGAGGCAACCGAGGCCGAAGTGTCTGCCTGGGACATTGATGTGCGCCCGGACGGCAAGGGGCTGCCGGAAGGCAAGGGAACTGTGGCCCAGGGCGAGGAGATTTATGCCGAAAAATGTGCCTCCTGCCATGGTGATTTTGGCGAGGGCATAGATCGCTGGCCGGTGCTGGCAGGCGGCCAGGACAGCCTGAAAAGCGAACGCCCGGTCAAGACCATCGGCTCCTACTGGCCGTATCTGTCGACCGTGTTCGACTATGTCAATCGTGCCATGCCGTTTGGTGAGGCCCAGTCGCTGCAACCCGACGAGGTCTACGCGATCACCGCCTATCTCTTGAACCTCAACGACGTTGTCGATGACGACTTTGAATTGTCGAACAACAACTTTGTCGAAACCCGGTTGCCGAACGAAGCCAATTTCATTGCCGATCAGCGCCCGGACACGCCGCTCGTTGCCAAGGGGGCGGAGCCGTGCATGAAAGACTGCAAGCCCGGCCCGGTTGAAATCACCGGCAGAGCACGGGTTCTCGACGTGACACCGGACGAGGACAACAAGCAGACCGGTTCGCTGGATTGAAGCTGCCAGTCTTTCCTGTATCCTCGGTGCTTGCCTGGCTGACATAAATCGACCAGGCAGTGCCGAGATCATGTACATCTACCAGATGAACTTTCAAGCCAGTCCGGACCACGCTGCTGTTGTTGACGGCGTTACGCGGGTTTGCCGGGAATTCGACGACAAATACTGGCTTGCCCGCGACGATGATGGCGAGTTTCCCTTCGAGTTTCATGCCGCGATGGCCAGGGGCGGATGGCTCGGCATTACCATGCCGGAGCGATATGGCGGCTCCGGACTGGGTGTCACCGAAGCGGCTTTGATGATGAAGGCGGTTGCGGCCTCAGGCGGGGCACTTGCGGCAGCCTCCGCCATTCACATCAACCTGTTTGGTCCGCATCCCATTGTGGTGCATGGCTCGCAGGATCAGAAGCAGCGCTGGCTGCCGCGGTTGATCAGTGGTGAGGACCGGACCTGTTTTGGCGTCACCGAACCCGATGCAGGCCTGGACACGTCCCGGATCAAGACTGTCGCCACACGCCGTGGCGACGGTTACCTCGTGAACGGCCAGAAGATCTGGACGTCCACCGCCCAAAGCGCCACCCACATCATGTTGCTGGCCCGCACCACGCCCTACGAGGAGTGTGACAAGAAAACCCGCGGGCTCAGCCTGTTCTACACACCGATGGACCGGTCCTGCATCGAGGTGCGCGAGATCGACAAGATGGGGCGCAAGGCGGTCGATTCAAACCAGGTGTTCATCGAGAACCTGACCGTGCCGGACCACGACCGGATCGGCGAGGAGGGGGCGGGGTTCGAGTATCTTCTCGACAGCCTCAACCCGGAACGCATTCTGATCGGCATGGAAGCCATCGGCATCGGTCAGGATGCCGTGGCGCGGGCTGCCAGATATGCCTGCGAACGTGAGGTGTTCGGACGCCCGATTGGTCAGAACCAGTCCATCCAGCATCCCTTGGCTGAAAGCTGGATGGAGCTGGAAGCAGCCGAACTGATGGCAATGAAAGCCGCCTGGTTGTATGACAATGGCCAGCCCTGCGGACCGCAGGCAAACGCTGCGAAATACCTGGCTGCGGAAGCTGCGCTGAAGGCGTGCACCAGGGCAGTAAAGACTCACGGCGGCATGGGCTATGCCAAGGAATTTCATGTCGAGCGCTTGCTGCGCGAGGTCATGATCCCGGTGCTAGCACCGGTCAGCCCGCAAATGATCCTGAACTATATTTCCGAGCGGGTGCTTGGACTGCCGCGTTCATACTGAGGGCCAGTGGATGACAAATGAGCCAGACCAAGTAACGGCGCCAAAAGGGGCCTTGCACGGCTTGAAGGTGGTTGACCTGACCAGGGTTCTGGCCGGACCCTATTGCACGCAGATCCTCGGCGACCATGGTGCAGACGTCCTCAAGGTCGAAGCGCCTCAGGGCGATGAGACCCGCAGATGGGGCCCTCCTTTCATCGACGGGTCCGCCGCCTACTTCATGGGCGTCAACCGCAACAAGCGCGGCATGGTTCTGGACTTCAATCATGACCATGCCCGCACGACGCTTGCCGGTCTTCTCAAGGGCGCTGATGTGCTGGTTGAAAACTTCAAGGTTGGCACGCTGGAGCGCTGGGGCTTCGGACGCGACCTGCTTGAACGGGATTACCCGGGTCTTGTCCACTGCCGGATCACCGGATTTGGCGATGATGGCCCGCATGGCGGGCTGCCCGGCTATGATGCCGCGGTTCAGGCAATGACCGGTCTGATGAGCATCAACGGCGAGCCGGACTCAGGCCCAATGAGGGCAGGGGTGCCGGTGGTGGATCTGGTCACCGGACTGAACGCCGTCATCGGCATATTGCTGGCCTTGCAGGAACGCGCAAAGAGCGGCCTGGGCCAGCTGGTCGACGTGTCCCTGTTCGACAGCGGCTTGTCGATACTGCATCCTCATTCAGCCAATTACCTGTTTACCGGCGACCTGCCGGCAAGAACCGGCAACGCCCATCCAAACATTACGCCGTACGATACGTTTGAAACGGCAACCGGGCCGATCTTCCTGGCGGTCGGATCGGACCGGCAATTCGCCAGACTGTGCGAGATGATCGATCTGCCCGGTCTCGTCTCCGATGAGCGCTTCACCAGCAACGCGCAGCGCGGCTTGCACCGCAGCGAATTGAAGCGCGAGCTTGAGGCGGCGCTTTCAGGATTTGAAGTTGACGAACTCTCCGACAGGTTGATCCGCAATGGCGTGCCGTGTGCGCCTGTTTTCAACCTCGCGCAGGCGCTGAACCACCCTCAGTCACAACATCGCGACATGGTGTGGCAGGACGGTGCCTATCGCGGTGTGGGAGCGCCGGTCCGCCTGTCCCGGTCTCCAGCCAGCCTGCGATCGAAGCCGCCCAGGCTGGATTGACTGGATACGCGCTAGTCTATCCGCGCAGCGCCCATGTCATCCAGAATGGTGTAAACCGCCGGCACGATGAGCAGCACCAGCACCGTGGTGGCCATCAGGCCGAACGCAAGGCTTGTTACCAGCGGCACCAGCACCTGGGCCTGCAAGGAGGTTTCGGTTAGCAACGGCATCAGCCCGACAACTGTCGTCAGCGAAGTCAGCAGTATAGCCCGGAACCGCGCCCCGGCAGCCAGCGGTGCGGCTTCGGCCACGGATTTGGTATCGCCGTGATAGTGCTTGATGAAGTTCACCAGCAGAATCGAGTCATTGACGACAATGCCGGCCAGCGCCACGAAACCCAGCATTGACGGCATGGTGAAATCGAGGCCGAGCAGCATGTGGCCGCCGATCGCGCCGATGAAAGCGAATGGGATGATGATCATCACCACGAACGGTTCAATGTAGCTGCGAAACTGGAACGACAGCAGCAGGTACACCCCGATCAGTCCGAGTATGAATCCGCTCAGCATGGAGGCCTGGGTTTTCGCAGCATCGGCATTGGCTCCTTCGAAACTTGAAGAAACGCCGGGATGTCTTTGTTTCAGCTTTGGCAGGAACTGGTTCTGGGTGTCGGCCAGTATCTCGGTTGAATTGCCGAACCTGCTGTCAAGCTCACCCTGGATGGTGACGGTGCGACGCCCGTCCACACGCCGGATGCGGGAGAATCCACGGCCGTCGTCAACATCTGCGACAACGCTCAGCGGAATCTGGCTGCCGTCAGTTGCGGTAACGGTGAATGTGTCCAGATCAGCCAGTGAATCTGAGCTTGCGGCGTCGAACTTCACGTTGATTTCGTAGCTTTCCGAGCCGGATTGTATCTCGTCGACCTTGAAACCGTAGAAACTGGACCGGATTTGGTCGGCAATGGTCCGCCCGTCCACGCCGAGCGTCGCGGCTCCGTCACGTAGCGTGATACGCAATTCCGGTTTTCCCGGACGCAGGTCGTCGGTGACGTTGTAGACGCCCGAATAGCGCCGCAGCCAGTTGGTCAATTCCTTGGCCGCGGCCGACAATTCCGCCAGGTCGTTGCCCATCAGCCGGATGTCGATGGCCCGCCCGCCGGGACCGAACGTGCCTTCGGTGAAGTTAAGGGTCACCACGTCGGCAAGTTCGCCGGTTTCCGTGCGCCACTGCTCAATCACATCGGTGATCTGCGAGGTTCTGGTTTCGGAATCCAGCAGATCGGCAATCACCGTGGCCACGTGCGGGCCGCTCTCGCCGGCGTCCGAATTGAAACTGAACCGGTGGGTGATGCTGCGTACCAGTTTCTGGCCGTCCGGCTGTTGTGGACTGAGCCTGGCGTTGACCGTCTCCAAGGCCGCATCGATACGCGCGACTACGGCTTCGGTGCGTTCAAGCGGTGTTCCCTGAGGCATCATGATGCGGGCTTCCATGACATTGCCGTCCAGGTCCGGAAACGGCGAGAACTTGATCAGCCCGCCGGCCATGGCGCCCACCGCCAGAAGCAGCACACCGACCGCGGCGCCGAATGTCAGATAGCGCCAGGCGACCGCCACCCTGGCCAGCGGTATGATGATGTTGTCGCGGAGCCAGTTCACACCGGCATCGACCGCCTGCTGTATGCGGCCTTGTTTCGAGCCTGATTTCTCAAGTGCATGATACAAATGGTTGGGCAGAATGAGAAAAGCCTCGACCAGCGACACGATCAGCACGAACAGCATGACCACCGGGACGACGCGCAGGATCTGGCCGATGTCGCCTTTCAAGAAGGCCAGTGAGCCGAAAATGCAGGCGGTCGTCGCAAACGACGCGAACACCGACGGCAACACCTGACCGGCGCCGTCTATCGCCGATTGCTGCGGCGAAACGCCAGCTGCATATTTGCTGGCAATGTTCTCGGCGATCACGATGGCGTCGTCCATCAACAGCCCGATCACGATCAGCAGCCCGACCATGGTCAGCATGTTGATGGAATAACCCACCAGCACCATCAGGAAGAATGCACCGGCAAATGAGACCGGCAGCCCCGCGGTGACCCAGAACGAATAGCGGAATCCGAAAAACAGCCAGAGCACGAGAAACACCAGTGCGAGGCCCTGTCCGGCATTGCGGACCAGCAGGCGAAGCCGGTCTGAAACGATCGATGAAACGTCGTTGGTAACTGCCATCTTGACGCCGGGAGGGGCTTTTTTCCGGGCATTGTCAAGAAAGCCGTTTACCCGCTCGATCACTGTCAGCGTGTCCTGGTCCGTGGTCTTGGTGATGGACAGGATGGCGGCGGGTTTGCCATCAAAATCAATACGTTGCTCGTCCAGTTTGAATCTGTCTGTGATCCGCGCGATGTCACCGAGGCGTATTTGGCCGCCATTGCTGGCCGACACCACCACAAGGTCGCGGAATTCATCCACCTTGCGCCGTTCTCCGGCATAGCGCACCAGGAACTCCCGGTCCGATGTCTCAAGGTTGCCGGATGGCAGGTCGATGGATTCCTTCTGCACTGCCCGCGCCACATCTTCGGCGGAAACGCCGAGGCTGCGCAGGTTTGGCCGCGACAGTTCGATGCGTATCTCGTGGTCTGAGAAGCCCAGCACCTCGATTTTCGGAATACCGCCCCACAGCTGCATCTGATCTTTGATGTATTCGGCATAGGCCTTGAGGCTGACTGGATCCTTCGGCCCGGTTATCGCCACCGATGCAACGAAATCCGTGCGCCCAAGTTGCGAAACCACCGGGCGTTCGACGTTTTCCGGAAACTCGGTGATGCCGTCGACTGCATTTGTTATGTCCGACGTGAACCGGTCCAAACTAACGGTGTCGGTTTTCTCGACAGTGACCGTTGCAATGCCTTCAAGCGCTTCGCAGATCACCTCGGCCACGTTGTTGACACTGTCTATCGCATCCTCGATGCGCTGGCAGACAGCCTGTTCAACCTCTTCCGGCCTGCTGCCCGGCCACACCGCCGTAATCTGCAGTTTGCTCGGGGCGATTCGCGGAAAGGTCTCGCGCTGCAGGGACGGGTAAGAGAAGATACCCAGCGTGAAGAGGCCCAGCATGACAAGCATGGCAGCCGTGGGATGTCGGACGAAATACCCGATCATTTGAGGTCGTCCGACAGCTGCCGCCGTATGTCGGCCTCCAGCTTTTCATCCCTGGTAACACGCAGCAGCATGCCCTCGATTGCCGGCAGCAGGTCGGACACGACGATCCTATCACCAACCTCGACGCCGGTCCGGATGACGACATTTCCTTCCTGCGTCAGGCCGGTTTCAACGGCTCTGATGACCAATCGGTTGTCCTTGTCGGCAAGGTACAAGGTGTCGCCGTGCAGGGCCGAGCGCGGAACAACGATCTGGTCCCGCAGCTTGCCGGCCCGGATTCTGACTTCGACGAACATGCCCTTGGACAGCGGCGGCCGTTGCCCGGGCCTGGCGGTTTTCCAGGTGTCTTCAGCGGCGACGATCGCGCCGATGGAGCGGGTTTTAAGGTCAATCGTATCGGAGACACGCGAGAACCTGGCCGGCCACACGATCTCCGTCTCTCCGGCGTTCAGGTGTATGGTCGCGGAGAACCCCAGCCGCTTGACCACTTCGCCAATGGTCGCGGGCGTTATGCCGGTCGGGGTGTCGTCACGCGCTGTCGCTCGTGCCAGTGCTGAAAACTGCGCCAGCGGAACCTGGGCCTCGACCTCGGCTGTTTCGATCCCGTCGGCGTTGACAAGCACCGATCCGACCTGGGCGTACTGGGCAATTTCCACCGATACTTCGCTGATGCGGACGTCGAACGGCAGCACGATGCGGGTCCGCGCCAGGTTCAGTTTCGCCTGGTCCAGTTCGATCTGGTTGAGCTTCTTCTGCTCCACCAGTGCGGCACGTTGCGACGGTATCAGCTTCAGGGTGTTTTCCAGGTCCTGGACCTTCTTGCGCTGCACCAGGGTGTCACGGGTTTCCTGGTCAAGCACGGTCCTGGATGTGGCACCGCTGCGCACCAGGTCTTGTTTTCTAGTCAGCTCCCGCTCGCTGATGGTCAGGGCCTGGCGTTCGATTTCGAGACTGGCCCTGGTGTTCTCTTCAGTCAGGTCAAATTCGGTGATCTGGGCGTCTGCCCGGCTTATGTTTGCCTCCGCCTGGGCTATGGCCAGTTCGTAGTCGCGCGGTGAAATCCGGATGATTTCAGTGCCGGCGGGCATGATCGAGCCGCGCATCAGGCGCGGGTGCTTGTATTCTACCTCCCCGGCTGCCTGCACCACGGCCTGCCAGGTTTTTGCAGGCTGCACCGTGCCGAAGCCGCTGACCGCCGGTGTCAGGTCGGCACGCTGTGCCTGAATGATGCGGACATTGCGAATTTCTTCCTGCGGCGCGCTTGTCTGGGGCGGCTGGCGCTGGCCGACAAACCACCAGACCACCAGTGCACCCAGTAAAATCGGGGGCAGTATCAGAAGTTTACGCCACATGGTCCGCGCCTTTTCCGTCATTGTGAGTCGGCTGCTTGATGGCAGCCATAGTTGCAGGGAAGTAGGACGTAATCCAGACTCGGAATCCGGCGCTTTGCCGCGTCACTTTCGAATTGTTCGAACCTGCCAGCACGCCGGACATTGTGCTGGTGGCCTTGCTGTCGCGGTTTTACGTGGCGGGCGCGGTCAGCGTGTCCCGCATCAGACTGCGTATCTCGCCGATGATCGCCTTCCTGTCGTGATGTTGCCGGACAAAGGATTGCAGTGCGTCAGCCCGTTGTTGTGCGAGCTGCCTGTCACTAAGGCAGTCGATGCAGGCGGCGAGCATTTCATCTGTCCGAGTGGCGCAAACAAAGGCGTGTTTCTCGGCATCAAGTTTCAGGCCTTCAGAACCTTTGTCCGTGGTGATGACGGCAGTTCCGTATTGTCCGGCTTCCAGAATCTTGATCCTGCTGCCGCTGCCCAAGCGCAGCGGAACAACGGTGGCAGCGGCACGCTGGTAAAGCGGAGCGACATGGTCCGGATCGGCCACCAGCTCGACATTGTTTCCGCTGCACATCTGCCTGACTGCAGCGTCGGGATTGCTGCCGGCCACGACCAGTCGGATATCGGGAAATTGTAGCTGCAGGTCAGGCCACACGCCGGTCAGGAACCATTGCAACCCGTCAATGTTTGGCCAATAGCTCAAATTGCCCAGAAACAGCAGTTCACCATTTGCCGAACCTGGTTTGTGAAATGGGTCTCGGTCAGGCACGGCATTGCGTACAACCCGAACGCTATCCAGTCGAAGGCGTTGTTGCAGTCCGTTGGCGACTAAGTCGCTGGCACAGGTAAACATCGCCACATCACGCGCGGCACTGGTGATCTGGCTGTCTGCCATGTCCGCTTCGGCCTCATGCCAACGGCGTTCGGCCCGGTTGTCAGGCGGGCAGGTTTGCACGGCATAGCTGCGATGCAATTCACCATCGTCATCATCCAGATCTGCAATCACTGGCACGTTCGGAAAGGCGGTCTTCAACGGATCGACAAGCGGCAAAAGGTAACTTCGCGAAATTACGATCACGTCAGGTTGGTGCTGTTGCAGGCGGTTTACGGTTTCCTGCATTACGGGCAATGACAACATCACCGATGCCGATGGTCGGCCGTACTGCCGCAGCAAATCAGGCCTTTGGTCTGGTGTTGCATGCTTGCTGATCAGCATCAGCTTCGTGTCCGGCCGGCTGAGGCCGTCGATCCCGGCAATGCTGGCTCCGGAAATGTCGTGGTCGGGCACTGGCCCCTGGTGACTGCCGATGACCACAATAAGGGCTTCTCCCAGACCCGCCGCCGCTTCGGCAAACATGCTGGTTCGCATGGCAAGTCCATTGCCGTGCCGCGCCGGCAGAATCGGGCAGATGTGAGCTACACGCATGCTCAATCGACAAGACCTGTTG
>JBCCVY010000066.1:0-12203 GCA_039194725.1 Pseudomonadota bacterium | reverse complement strand
GGAGGCCGCCATAACCAATACGCTGTCTCCCGGTGACAAGGTGCTGGTTGCCCGGTTCGGCATGTTTTCCCATCGCTGGATAGACTTGTGCCAGCGCCACAACCTCGACGTTGAGGTGATCGAGTGCGAGTGGGGCACCGGAGCGCCCGCCGACATCTACGGTGAACGCCTGGCTGCCGACAAAAACCATCAGATCAAGGCTGTTCTCGTCACCCACAATGAAACCGCAACCGGTGTCCGCAGCGACATTGCTGCCGTCCGCAAGGCGATGGACGAGGCAGGGCATCCGGCGCTGCTGTATGTCGACTGCGTCAGTTCGCTGGCGTCGATGGACTTCCGCATGGACGAGTGGGGTGTTGACCTGGCTGTGTCCGGCTCGCAGAAAGGTTTCATGCTGGCAACCGGCATGGCCATCATCGGCGTCAGCCAGAAGGCGCTGGCTGCCTGTGAGACGGCCACGTGCCCACGCTGTTATTTCGACTTTCGCGACATGGCAGGCGCCAACGCCAAGGGCGGATATCCCTACACGCCGCCGCTGCAGATCATGTATGGGCTTCGCGAGAGCCTGAACATGCTGTTCGAGGAAGGCCTGGACAATGTGTTCGCCCGCCATTACCGGATCGCCGAGGGCGTTCGCGAAGCGGTCAGGGCGTGGGACATGCGCCTGTGTGCAAAAAGCCCCGAGCTTTATTCTGACACGGTCAGCGCGGTCTATGTTCCCGACGGCTTTGACAGCAATGTGCTCACCGACCATGCGTTCGATGTCTACGGTGTCTCGTTCGGTATCGGACTTGGCGAAATGGCCCACAAGGCGTTTCGCATCGGTCACCTTGGCTCGATGACGGATGTCATGGCATTGTCGGGCATCGCGGCAATCGAGATGGCGATGAAGGACCTGGATTACCCGATCGAACCCGGTGCCGGTGTCTCGGCTGCGCAAAACTACTACCGCGCAACCGCTCTCCGCCCTCAGCTGCAAGCTGCATGAGGAAACTATGAGCGACATGTCCGGCCTATACATACCGACTTATGACGACGTCATTGCCGCACATTGGCGCATCGAGCCATACATCCACAGGACACCTGTGCTGACATCGAGCTATTTCAACGAATTGACTGGTGCTCAGTTGTTCTTCAAGTGCGAGAACTTCCAAAAGGCCGGCGCGTTCAAGGTGCGCGGCGCATCCAACGCGGTTTTCGGCCTGGATGACGAGACGGCCAAAAAGGGTGTTGCGACCCATTCATCCGGCAACCATGCCTTGTCGCTCAGCTACGCCGCCGGCAGGCGTGGCATTCCGGTCACAGTGGTGATGCCGAGGACGGCACCTGAGGCCAAGAAGGCCGCCGTGCGCGGCTACGGTGGCACAGTGGTCGAATGCGAGCCCAGCACAACCTCGCGCGAGGCTGTGTTTGCCGAAGTCGTGGCGGAGTCGGGCGCAGAGTTTGTCCACCCCTACAATGATCCTCGGGTCATTGCCGGGCAGGGCACCTGTTCAAAGGAACTGGTCGAGGACATTGCGGATCTTGATGCCGTCGTGGCGCCGATTGGCGGCGGCGGCATGATCTCCGGCTCTTGCCTGACGCTGTCGAACATCTCGCCTCACACCAAGGTTTATGCTGCCGAACCGCTCAACGCGGATGATGCCTGCCGTTCCTTCAAGGCCGGCCACATCATCGCCGACGATGCGCCGCAGACGGTCGCCGATGGCCTCAAGGTGCCGTTGAAGGAGCTCACCTGGCATTTCGTGTCAAATCATGTCGAGGACATTCTCCTGGCCACGGAACAGGAGATCATCGATGCCATGTACCTGACCTGGCAGCGCATGAAAATAGTCATCGAACCATCGTGCGCCGTGCCGCTGGCGGTGATTTTGAAAAACCGTGCCGTATTTGAAGGCAAGCGTATCGGCGTCATCATTACTGGCGGCAATGTCGATCTCAACAAACTGCCCTGGCTGCAAGGTCAGAGCTGAACCGCCAGTTCGTCAAAGGGAGAAGAGTTATGAACGTGATGAAGAAAGTTGATGGACTTGAAGTCGGTTATAACGTGCCCGCCGCCATCGGCATGGACGAAACAGACATTCAGACACCATGCCTGGTGCTCGACCTGGATGCGCTGGAGCGCAACATCGTCAAGATGGGCGATTTCGCCAAGCAGATGGGGGTACGCCACCGGGTGCACGGCAAGATGCACAAATCCGTGGACGTGGCACTGCTGCAGGAAAAGCTCGGCGGCAGCTGTGGCGTGTGTTGCCAGAAGGTCAGCGAGGCGGAGAGCTTTGCCCGCGGTGGCATCATGGATGTGCTGGTCTCAAACCAGGTCCGGGACCCGGCCAAGATCGACAGGCTGGCCCGGATTCCCCAACTCGGTGCCCGCACTATCTGCTGTGTCGATGACATCGACAATGTGGCCGATCTCTCTGCAGCGGCCGTCAAGCACGGAACTGAAATCGAATGCCTGGTCGAGATCGATTGCGGGGCAGGGCGTTGCGGTGTCACAACCACGCCGGAAGTGGTTGCGATTGCCAAGGCGATCGATGGCGCCGACGGGCTGAAGTTCACCGGCATCCAGGCCTACCAGGGCGCCATGCAGCATCTGGACGACTACAATGACCGCAAGGCCAAGATCGACATCGCCGTTGCCATGGTCAAGGATGCAGTGGAAGCGCTCAAGGCGGAAGGCCTGGACTGCGACATTGTCGGCGGCGGCGGCACGGGATCGTACTATTTCGAAGGAAATTCAGGCGTTTACAATGAGCTCCAGTGCGGCTCCTACGCCTTCATGGATGCCGATTACGGCCGCATCCTCGACAAGGACGGCAACCGTATCGACGAGGGCGAATGGGAAAACGCGCTGTTCATCCTGACCTCCGTCATGAGCCATGCCAAGGCCGACAAGGCGATCTGTGATGCAGGCCTCAAGGCCCAGTCGGTTGACAGCGGCCTGCCGGTGGTGTTCGGGCGCAGCGACGTGGAATACGTCAAATGTTCCGACGAGCACGGTGTCATCGCCGATCCCGACGGCAGGCTGAAGGTCAACGACAAGCTCAAGCTGGTGCCCGGGCACTGCGACCCGACCTGCAATGTGCACGACTGGTATGTGGGCGTGCGAGGTGGCAAGGTTGAGACGGTCTGGCCGGTCACCGCCCGCGGCCTGGCCTACTGAGGAACCCATCAATGCTCATTGTTTCCGAAGAGACCTGCCAGGCGGTTGTGGGCCGCAGCGACGCCTTTCAAGCGGTCGAAAACGTGTTTGCCGCCATGGCCGGCGGCGATGCCTACAATTTCCCCGTCATCCGGGAAGCCATCGGCCATGCCGATGCCCTATATGGTTTCAAGTCGGGCTTTGACCGGGCCGGTCTGGTGCTGGGCCTAAAGTCCGGCGGATACTGGCCCGGCAACATGGACAAAGGGCTGACCAACCATCAGTCGACCGTGTTTCTGTTCGACCCGGACACCGGCCAGTTGCATGCGCTGGTTGGTGGCAACTACCTGACTGCGGTTCGCACCGCGGCCGCCAGTTCGGTGTCGATTGCGCACCTGGCCCGCAAGGACGCCAAGGTGCTCGGCATGATCGGTGCCGGCCATCAGGCAGCCTTCCAGCTCAGGGCGGCGGCTGAGCAGCGCGACTTTGAGAGGGTCGTGGCGTGGAATTATCATGCCGACATGCTGCCCGGCCTCGCCGCAGTGGCGGAAGACATAGGCCTGCCGTTTGAAGCGGTGGAGCGTGAGCAACTGGGCGCCGAAGCCGACGTGATCATCTCGATCACCTCGGCCCATGATCCGCTGATGATGAAAGACTGGGTGAAGCCGGGCACACACCTGGCCTGCATGGGCACCGACACCAAGGGCAAGCAGGAAATGGATCCGGCATTGGTTGCGGCAGCAACCGTGTTTACGGATGAAATTGCCCAGTCAACAACGATTGGCGAAGCCCAGCACGCGATCTCGAAGAAATTGATCAGCGCCGGTGACATCACACCCATTGGCGATGTCATAAACGGCAGCCACCCCGGCCGGTCTTCCGATGCGGAGATCACCTTGTTCGACGGCACCGGCGTCGGGCTTCAGGATCTTGCCGTGGCCTCGGTTGCTGCCAGGCTGGCACACGAGGGCGGCAAGGCGCAGCAGGTTCAGCTTTGACGGATGACAAGCAATGAACATCGTGATTATCGGGTTTGGCGCGATCGCCTCCTATGTGGTGGCCAAGCTGCCGCAACACGCCGATGTGGTTGTCAGCGCGGTGTTGTGCCGCGAAGGCCGTGAAGATGCCGCAGTCGAGGCGCTCGGGTCCGACGTGAAGCCGATCACCTCGGTGGCCGCTATTCCCGACGACACCAATCTGGTGATTGAGTGCGCCGGTCACGCCGCGCTGGTGCAGCACGGGGCGGCAGTGCTGCAGCGTGGAATTGACCTGATCTGCACGTCGAACGGGGCCCTGGCCCAGCCGCAACTCGCTGACAGCCTGGAGAAAGCTGCCGAGGCAGGCGCATCGAGCCTGCAACTGGTCTCAGGTGCCATTGGCGCCATAGATGCCATTGCCGCAGCAAATGTCGGCGATATAGAGCGGATCGTGTACCGAGGCCGAAAGCCGCCACAGGGCTGGAAGGGATCGCCGGCAGAAGACGTGGTTGATCTGGACGGGCTCACGGAGCCGTCGTGCCATTTCTCCGGCTCCGCCCGCGAGGCTGCGTTGCGCTATCCCAAAAACGCCAATGTGGCGGCAACAGTGGCTCTCGCCGGGCCGGGCCTGGACGCCACGCAGGTCGAGCTCGTGGCTGACCCCGCCATCACGGAAAACATTCACGAGATCGAAGTTGAAGGCGCATTCGGGCGCCTGCAGTTCAGGATTGACGGCAAGCCGTTGCCAGGAAATCCGAAGTCGTCCGCACTGACTGCCATGAGTGTCGTGGCCGCCGTGCGCAACCGGATGGCACACATCAAGATGTAGCCAGCCTGCCGGGGCCTGTCAGTCTGCCTTGCCGCAAGCGCGGGCAATCTCCTCCAGTATCCGCATGGCATCCTGTTCGCGGCCGTCAGGAACAAACAGGTGATCATGGAAAAAGCCGGATACCGGGTTCACCCCCATCTCGTGGCGGGCAAGCTCGGTGGCGATGCGCGCAATGAAACCGACGGCTTCCAGTGATGAATGCACGTTCAGCGTAATCATCCTGCACGGGAACTCGTAAGCCAGGCCGAAAGCTTCGGCTTCCGATTTGAGGACTATGAGCGTCGTGCCTTCGGCCTCCTGGAACACCATGCGGGTGGTTATGTTTTCCGGCACCGAACTGTCCGGCAGCGTTACGAACACGTAAACGCCGTCGACAAGCTGCGCCGACAGTGTCGTTAGGAGTTTGTTCAGACTGATCTCACCGCTCATGGCTGTTGTTCCTGGTTGCAACAAGGCCGGGCAGGCCGGCTACGCCTTCATACAGATGGTCTATGAACTTCTTCAACCTGATTGGCTGATGCCGGCCCGGCAGATAGGCGATGTTGATGCTCAGCGTCGGTGCGCGCCAGGCAGGCAGCAGGTCGACCAGCCTGCCTGCTTTCAGATCATCCTCCACAAACCACAATGGCAGCACCGCTGCGCCTGCGCCCGTTAGCGCCGCACGATGGAGCGCGAAGATGTTGTTGGTTGCGACCGCAACATCAGGACAGATGGTCTGCGATCTGCTGGCTTTCGATCTGAGTGTGATCCTGGCGCCCTCAAATGGATCAAGTGCGGCGAACGGCAGCTTCTCGACATCAGATGGTGTCCTGACAACATGCTGGCTGGCCAGCGATTCCGCGGCGACAACCAGTCGTTCAACCTCAGCCAGTGGTCGTACGATCAGGTTATCATCGGCGACTGCGCCGACCTTGATCCAGCAGTCGCACCCGGCCTCGGCGAAGCGGATCGGCTCATCGTCCAGTTGCCAGTCGACCGAAACCAGCGGATGGTTGCTCTGGAACTGCAGCATCAGGTCGGCCAGGTGCAATTGTCCCAGCGCAACCGGCGCCACAATCCTCAACCGCCCTTTGATTTCGGTCTGTCCCTGCCCGTGACGCTCCGCCAGGGCGTTCCAGCTGTCGATGAGTTGCCGGGCATCGTGCATCAGGTCCTGGCCTGCCGGTGTCAGGGACAGCTCATGGGTTGTGCGCCGTGCCAGTTGAGCGCCGAACCGGTGTTCAAGCTCGGCCAGTTGCCGGCTCGCGGAGGGTTGTGACAGGTCCAGGTCGCGGGCGGCGGCACTGATCGAACCGCGCTCGGCGATACGGACGAAGGTTTCCAGCAGGGTTATCCGGTCAAGTGTGCCAGCCATACGCATTACAAATAACTGATACTTTCGACATTCGTCTACAGGATTATTCCTCAGCCTGTCACATTGCCTGCATCGAAACAGCAAACAGCAAATCGAGAGGATCCGAGATGACCGATACAGACAAAACATTCCGCATCGGAGGAGACCTGGAAGTGAACCGGCTCGGCTACGGCGCCATGCGTCTGACCGGCCAGCCAAACAATTATGGCCCCTATGCTGACTGGGACGGCGGCATCGCTTTGTTGCGCCGGTCTGCGGCGCTGGGCGTCAATTTCTTCGACAGTGCCTGGTCCTATGGCCCGGAAACCGCTGACCAGATTGTCGGTGAAGCCCTGGCAGGGCAACCTGTCGTGATTGCCACCAAGGGTGGTGTGGACAAGCCTGCGCCCGACAGAATTGTCGTTGACGGCTCACGTGATGCGCTGAACCGCCAGATCGACAAGGCCTTGATCAATCTGCGCCGTGATCGGATTGATCTGTTTCAGCTTCACCGGATTGATCCGAATACGCCGATTGAAACGTCGGTAGCGGCACTGGCCGAAGCGCAAACTGATGGCCGTATCCGTCACATCGGCTTGTCGAATGTCACCCGCGGAGATCTGGATCGCGCATTGAGTGTGGCGCCGATCGCCAGCGTGCAAAACCGGCTCAACATGTCCGAGGCCGACGATGCCGGTCTCGTCGACTACGCCGCCAGCAAACACATCGCCTTCATTCCGTACGGGCCACTCGGCGCCAACCCGATGCAGCAGGGTGCAAAGCTTGATCCGCGCCAGGCACTGGCCTGGCTGCTGAAGCGGTCACCCAACGTCATCGTCATCCCTGGAACCACCTCAATTGAGCATCTGGAACAGAACTGGTCCGCCTGGGACCTGGTCTGAGCTCCCAACCAACATCCATAAACGCAAAGGAGGCCTCACATGAACCGCCGCCAGATTCTGTCGACCATCCCTGCCGCTCTTGCTGTTGCAGGTGCCACTTCTTCATCGCTGCACGCGCAGCAGCGATCCGCAAACGCTCTCGGCCTGAGCCGTTTCGACCACATGTCGGTCAATGTCGCTGACTTTGACAAGGCGCTTGAGTGGTACCGCGACAAGCTCGGGATGGAGGTTGAAGTGTCGTGGAAAGTATCCGCGCTCGACGGCAAGCAGCTTGCTTATCTGACGTTGGACGGCACCCGTGTGCTTGAGATTGTCGCCGCCGATCCGAACGGCACCGGATTGCGCCAGTCCGACACCTTTGGGCAGCACTTTGGCCGTACCGGTTACGGGCACTTGTGCTTCGCCACTGGCAACGTTGACGAGACTATGGCAGCGCTTGCGGTACGTGGCGTGACGGCCTTTGTCAAAGCCGAAACCTATCCGCTTGACGGAACCGATTACGTACGCCGGGTGGCGTTTGTCCAAGACCCGGAAGGCAACGTCATTGAGTTCGGTGAACCGCTGAAGCAGGCATCATAAACAACTCGGCCGCAAACACCTCAGTTCAGGAAACTTCGGAACGCTGCCGTCCAGACCCGACCAGCATTGGTACCAGGCTTAAGATCAGCAGGGCGGCGGCCAGGACCAGGGGATAGGAGAAGCTGCCGAGTGTTTCGAACGCCATACCGGCAACGAAGGGGCCGGCGATCTGCCCGGTGGCAAAGGCAAACGTCATGGCCGCGACATGGCGTTGTGCGTCGTCAGGCCCGGCAATGCGATGCGCCTCCTTCATGCCGACCATTGTAATGACCATGAAGGTGCCGCCGACACACAGTGCGGCAATGATGATTGCATTGATCGACTGCGCGATCACCGGAGCCAGCAGGCCGATTGCCATCACGGCCTGGCTGACCAGCCAGATCTGCCGGTTGGAATAGCGGCTTTGAAGCCGGCCGACCAGGATTGTGGAGACCGCGGCGGCCGCGCCGAACACCGGCCAGCCAAGTCCGAACATCAGCGGTGACGGCAATATCTCCCTCGCCATCACCGGCAGGTAAGTGGCCGGCACGATGTAGCCGAACCCCATCGCCGCATAAGGCAGGATAATTGCCCAGGAAAGCGGGGAGCGCCGGGTTTCCTCGTTCCCGGCTGTGCTGGCTGATGGTTCGACGAAATCTGTCTGCTCCACTAGCAGGTACAGCGTTCCAGCCAGGGCCAGGCCACCGAAACACAGCCACATGATTTGGCTGTTCACCGACATCAGCATCATTGCCAGCGCGCCGGCGCCAACCAGCATTATGCCCGCCCCGACGCCTGCGAACACCCATCCATGCAGGTTGCTGCTCGCCGGGTCTGACAGGTTCTTGACGTGAACGGTGCTGACGATCACCAGGACAAGGGCACTGCAGAAGCCTGCCAGCCAGCGAGACGCTAGCCACACCGTGTGGTTGTCGGTAATTCCCATGGCAAAGGTCGAGACCGCAATCATGCCCAGCGCCCCGATCAGCATCACCCGAGGCGTCGTGACTGCATAGGCGGCCGCGAAGGCGCCCATGGCGTAGCCGATGAAGTGGATGGATGCGATGGCGCCGGCAGCGCTCATGTCCAGCAGGCTGTCTTCCAGCATCACCGGCAGAACCGGGGTGTAGGCAAACCGGCCGATCCCCATGGCGAGGATGAGGCAGAGCGACCCGGTAAATGCAATCAGCATTGGTGACGGCTTGGTTGTCATGTTGCCAGCTTACGGATTTTGTACCATCAGAAAAAATGAATTATGCTGAACTTGTTGTTTTGATAATGAGAACAAAATGAAACTGGATATTGTATCGCTGGAAGTGTTCCAGGCGGTTGTTCGCCACGGCGGTGTCTCGAAAGCCGCAGCACAACTCAACCGTGTGCAATCCAGTGTCAGCATGCGCATCCGGCAAATGGAGGAACAACTGGGTGAACCCTTGTTCCTGCGCGACAACAAGCGCATGACACTGACCGATGCCGGCCGCAACCTGCTGCCCTATGCGGAGCGCATGATGACCCTGGCGCGCGAAGCGGCCGATGCAGTGAAGACGAAGAACCTGACCGGACCCTTCAGCATCGGCACCATGGAAAGCACCGCCGCAGCCCGCCTGCCCAAAGTGCTGTCGCAGTTTCACAACCGGCATCCCGACGTTTCGGTTCGGCTGACCACGGCCACTGCCGGCACTCTGCATAACCGGTTGCGCAGCGAGGAAGTCGATGTGGCCTTCATGGCAGAACCGGTCAGCCACAAGGGGTTTCAGACGCAGCCCGTTTTTGTCGAAGAGCTTTGCCTGGTTGCGGCAAGTTCATTCGGCTCGATCAATAACTCAACCCACCTCAATGGCCAGACGATTATTGCCTTTGAGGAAGGCTGCGCCTACCGCCGCCACCTGAATGACTGGCTGCTCGATGAACAGGTCTCACCCGGCACAACACTCTCCGTCGGCTCCTATCTCGCGATGCTGTCATGTGTGTCGGCAGGCGCCGGGTTTGCCGTGGTCCCGAGTTCCGTCCTGTCCATCATCGATGTTCACAGGACACTGAAATCCCGAAAGCTGACCGGCCGCTACGCCCGCATCAAAACCTTGATGGTGTGGCGAAAAACTTATGCATCACCAAAACTTGAGGCCCTTCAGCAGGTGCTGGCGGAAGCTGTGTGATTGCCCAAGCCCAAGATTGGAAAGCATGCGAACTTTCGTTTAAAGCATATTGAATTCAGATATTTAATTGCTCTCTCTGATTCGTTTCGTTAACGAAACGCAAGCATGTCAGCCGGTCAGTTGTAACAGAAATTTGCCTCAATCGCGGCCTACCCAGATTGTCCGGAAACAAGGTTTATGAAGGTAGGCATGACAATACTGAAGCCGTTCACCATCCGCCGGCTGGCATCAGGCGATATCGATCTGGCCCGGGATCTGCTGGCCGTGTTCGGTCAGGCATTTGAGGACGAACCCACATACACACTGGCGCAGCCCGACAAGCAGTATCTCGCCAAGCTGCTCGGCAGCGAAACAATTGCCGTGCTGGTTGCGCAGCAGGATGATGATGTCGTCGGTGGACTGGTCGCCTACGAACTTCAGAAGCTCGAACAGCGCCGCAGCGAGATGTATATCTATGATCTGGCGGTGGTTCGTGCTCATCGCAGAAGAGGCATAGCGACAGGCCTGATCAACGAGGTCAGGTCGATTGCATCGAGGCGTGGCGCGCATGTTGTCTTTGTCCAGGCAGACCTCGGTGACGATCCCGCCATTGAGCTCTACACCAAACTCGGCATCCGCGAAGACGTTTTGCACTTTGACATCGCCACGAACTGAACTGGCACCCGCTCTGTGATTGTGCCGGACCTAAACCTGCTGTAGAACTGGCCTGTTCTCAGGGCGGGGTGGAAGTCCCCACCGGCGGTATGCAGTTTGTGCTGTGAGCCCGCGAGCGCCTTCCGCATGTGAAGGGTCAGCAGATCAGGTGCGATGCCTGAGCCGACGGTTACAGTCCGGATGATAGAGAAAGTACGACCGCCGGTTGCAGCGCGCATGGCCGGCTTCGTTCAGGATCGCCTTGGTGACGTGTCTTGTTGCTTGAAAGGAGATCTTTTGTGACACACACCACTTACGCATTTATCAAGGCCAATTGGCATGCCGATATTGTCGGGCGTGCCCTTGAGGGACTTTGCTCCGTCATTCCCGCCGATCGGGTCGACGTCTTCGATGCGCCTGGCGCGTTCGAGATGCCGCTTCTGGCGTATGAGCTGGCGCTGACCGGCAGGTACGCCGCCATCGCAGCCGCAGCCTTTGTCGTCGACGGCGGGATATACCGGCATGAGTTTGTGGCCGATGCGGTTGTGCAGGGGTTGATGCGGGTCAGCCTGGATACACGTGTTCCTGTGCTTTCGGTGTCACTGACACCGCATCAATATCAGGAAACCGATCATCACAATGAAGTCTACCGGAAGCACTTCGTTGAGAAAGGCCGTGAGGCGGCACAGGCCGCGTTGCTGATCGGCAAAACCAGGGCTTCATTGGCTGCCTGATGCGAGTGTTGCGCAGACCGACGGCTCAACTAAGACGGAAAAATCCCGAGAGCCGACATGCTGGCTTGGCTGGTTTTGCCATGTTTGGATTGTAGGCTGCAGCGTTGGCGATGGTTGGATTCGCTTCGAAGCTGGCGATATCAGCGTCACAGCGGGGAGATTACTGAGGATTTTCAATGAGTAAGCGGTCATGAAACAACTGGACCGGCAATCCGGTTCGGCCTTCGACGCCATTGGGGCAATTGACTACACGGTGGTGTTTGTCCGCGACATGGATGCCATGCGATGGTTTTACGAGGAAATCATGAGGTTTCCGCTGCTGCGGAAACTGTCGGCAAACTGGATAGAGTACCGCGTTGGCAATAACACGCTTGTGCTGTCGAGGCCGGGGCTGACTGCACTGGATGCGCCGACGCCCAATGGCAGTGCTGCGCTGCACCTGGCATTCAAGGTTTCAGCACTTGAAGTAGACCAGTGCGCAGAACAACTCGTGCGCATGGGGGTCGACCTGCTGTCGCCGCCCACGGACCGGGACTTCGGTCATCGCACCTTGTTCTTCCGAGATCCGGACGGCAATCTGCTGGAGGTATTCGCGGAAATCCGGGCCAGGCTTCCACAACCCTGAACGACCTGAAGGCCCCAAGGCAGTGCCCGGGACAGGCCACCAATCCCGTTATCAGTATATGGAGCTCAACCGCTGCCCGGTTTCGGACCAATGTGTCGCCGCAGAAACTGCATGACTTCCCGTTTCGGGCTGTTGAACTCCATCAGTTCGTGCCGGTTGGCCAGCGGTTCGTCCCTGTAGACAATGGACCGGCTACCGTTGTTCGGGTTCAGGAATGGCTGGCAGTCTCCCCGAGAGTTCGTCTGAAACCATGGATCTTTCGTGCCCACCAGCGCCAGCACCGGTTCGGAAGCGGATGCGTTCACGCCATT
>JBCCVY010000065.1:0-12232 GCA_039194725.1 Pseudomonadota bacterium | reverse complement strand
CTGCTCCGCAGATGCCAGGCTCTTTTCGCACAGGGCCTGCTGAAAGCCTATGCACAGACAGGCAAAGTCGCGCGCGTCGATAAACGTGCCGAGAAAATAATCGCCGTCCAGATTGCCGTTTTTCTTGTTGTTGTCGGCCAGCAGGGTGGAGACTGCTAGCGGGTTGTTGATGTCCAAGCCCGGCGAAACTTCATCGCCGGCAACACCGGTAATGCTGATCACCATGTTGCTGCGCACCTGGACCTTGAAGGCGTCTGTTGCCATGCTCAGAACAGATCCCATTTTGAGTTTTCCGGCGTATGACCGCGACAGGTGCCGAAGCAGAACGGTTTGTTCTCGGACTGCCGGCATCCGCAAATATGGAACTCCCCGGAAATCGGTGCAACAAATTCCATCGGCTCGAAATCGGTGCCGGCATGAGACTGGTCGCACCAGGGCTGGGTCTTCGACAGGCCGCAGCTGCACCACAGATAGGTTTCGCCGGCTTCGACCTGGACGATGTAAGGCCCGCGTTTTGACATCATGGGGCCATCGGCTTGCTGCACGGGCAGTTTGCGCTTGTCGGTCATCTGCGTGCCAGGCCCTCCCTGACCAGCCATTCGTTCAACTTGTCGAACGGCTCGGTTGAATGCGGCAAGCTCATCGCTGTGACGAAATAGTCCTGGAACTCCGGCTCAATGGCGGTTTCCACCTTGTCGACCACACGGCACACCCGGTCTATTTCGGCCCGGGAGCTTGCCGACAGAAGCGCAATGCGCGCACCGGTGCCGGCCGCGTTGCCGGCGGACGAGACCTTGTCGAGATCGCAGTCGGGAATCAGGCCTATTGCCATGGCATAACCGACGTCGATGTAGCTGCCAAACGCCCCTGCCAGGTAGATGCGGTCAACATGGTCGGTCCCCATCCGGTCCATCAGCAACCGCACCCCCGAATAGCACGCCGATTTGGCCAGCTGTATCGCTCGTATGTCGGACGGCGATACATAGATGACTCGATCGCCATCGCGGTGCAGCACATATTCGAAGTTGCGCCCCTTGGCGACGAAGTTCGGATGGTCGGCGACATCCAGCTTCTTGGCCTGCATGCGCCCCGAGGCATCGACGATACCGGACAGGAACAGCTCCGCAACCGCCTCGATAATCCCCGAACCGCAGATGCCGGCGACGCCGATATTTTCTGACGCCTCGGCAAAGCCGTCTTCATTCGACCATTGCTCAACCCCGATGATCTTGAATCTCGGTTTGAGCGTTTGCCGGTCAATGCGCACCCGCTCGATGGCGCCCGGTGCCGCGCGCTGGCCGCAGGTGATCTGCGCGCCTTCGAAAGCCGGACCGGTGGGTGAAGAGCACGCGATCAGCCGGTCCTGGTGGCCGAGAACGATTTCGGCATTGGTGCCGACATCGATAACCAGTGTCATCTCTTCGCTGAGGTGCGGCGCCTGGCTCAGTATCACGCCGGCGGTGTCGGCGCCGACATGGCCGGCGATACATGGCAGGAACCACACATACCCGGCGCGGCTGATCGGGATGTTCAGGTCCCGGGCACGCACGCTGGTGCCTTGATCGACCACCAGAGGAAACGGTTCCATGCCCAGTTGTGTCGGATCAATGCCCATGACCAGGTGATGCATGGTCGGATTTCCCACAATGGTCATTTCGACCACATCTCGCGGTGAAATCTCCGCTTCCTTGCACACTGCGGCAACCAGGTCCGCCAGCGCCGACTGGATCGCCGCGGTCAGGTTCGGCGCCTCGTTCTCGTTCTGCTGCAGGTAGGAAATCCGGCTCATCAGATCTTCGCCGAAGCGGATTTGCGGGTTCATCAGGCCGGAACTGGCCAGGACATCGCCATTGTCCAGCGCGCACAGGTGGCCGGCGACCGTGGTCGTGCCGACATCGACGGCGATTCCGAACACCCGTTCCTTGAACCCGGGCCATACGGCGATCACCTCATGGCCGGCGCGAACCGCGACCGTGGCCTTGAACTCGCCGCCATAGACCTCGCCGGCCCGCAGCGCCGCCGACAGCTCGCCAAGACAGCTGATGTCCCATGTCAGGTCGGCCAGCTGCCACTCATCGGCCAGGACCAGGTTGATCCTTTCAAGGTCCGAGCGCTGGTCGTCCATGCTGGGCTTGGGCAGTTCGACATAGTGCAGCGTCACCATCGGATCTATCGCAAGATCGCGGATTTCATCGGCGCTCTTGCGCACCATTTGCCGGTGGATCTGGCTTTCCTCGGGTACGTCGACCACCAGATCGCCCAGGAGCTTGGTCTGACAGCCGAGCCGGCGCTTGTCACCCAGTCCCTTGATCTTCTTGTAGCGGTCTTCCGTCGGCCCGAACTCGGACAGGTGCGCAGGGTCGGACTTGATCTGCAGTTTGGCAAACTCACCGAATGACGGCTCGATCTGGCAGCGTCCGCACACCGCCCGCCCGCCACAGACCGTATCCAGGTCCACGCCAAGTGATCTGCTGGCGTCCAGCAGGCTCGTTCCAACCGGAAACTCACCGCGTTTGCCGGACGGCATGAATACAAGTTTTGCCTTTGATTTCATCAGCATAACTGGCTGTCATCTGTGCGCGGAACCCACATCTGGCAAACTATATGGCCGCTTTCGGGCCGCAAGTATGCTGCGGGCACATGCCCCCCCTTACCCGTGCCTATCAGGCCATATTGCGTTTTCTCAGATCGCCCCAGTTCGCGCGGATCTCGTCTACGATGAAATCACGCAGCAGCGAGATGCGCTGCGACAATCCAAGTTCCTGCGGGTAGACGAAGTAAATCGGGATTTTCGGTCCGGCCACCTCAGGCAGCACCCTGACCAGCTTGTCGGACCGCTCGCTCAGGTAGAAAGGCAGTGCCGCCAGCCCCAGCCCGTTTTCGGCGGCCCGGTAAATCCCGTAGATATTGTTGATCGAGATGTCCGGTACGTGATCGGGCTCGGACGTGCGGTTGAACTGTGACAGCCAGTTCAACTCCCTGATCGGCTGATGTCCTATTCCGTCGCCATAGACAATCAGCTGGTGTGTATTGAGGTCTTCCACGGAGCGCGGAATGCCGTTTTTCTTCAGATACTCCTGGCATCCGTAGATGTGGTACGAGAACTCCTCGATGAACTTGAACACCAGATTGGGTTGTTCCGGCTTGCTGAACCGGATGGCGCAGTCCGCTTCTCTCTTGCACAGGTCCAGCACCACATTGTCGACCAGCAGCAGCGAGACCTCGATTGACGGGTGCATTTCGTGAAACTTGCCCAGCCGCGATGACAGCCATGCGGAGCCGAATGCCTCTGTTGTTGTCAGTGACAGGGCGCCGACCGGCGTTTCATGCATTTCATTGAGGCGGGCCAGCCCCAGTTCCAGGGAGTCCCACATCTTCTGGATGGAATCCAGGAAGTATTCACCGTACTCGGTCGGCAGCAGGCCTTGCCGGTTGCGGAAAAAGATATCGTAGCCCAGCTCCTGCTCCAGCGTGCCGATCTGCCTGCTCACCGCCGATTGGGTGATATTCATGATCTGCGCCGCCTTGGTGAAGCTGCCGGCTTCATAGACGATCCGGCAGTTCCTCAGGCGGTTCCAGTCCAGGTGATAGACCTTCTGGAACGGCACCCGCGCCACGCCATCGGGCTCGTCGATGGTGCCGGTAATTCCGATTGCTGTTCCGTTTTCCAGTACGAACCAGCGGAACACGCGGTCATTGTGACCGGGCCACGGCCGGTACAGGTCCTGGTGCAGTGTCCACTCGACACCCGGTACGAAGTAAAGCTCCTCGACCTCCTGGCTAAGCTCGCTTTGGCGCACCAGTCCAACGGGGCAATTTGGGCATTCGGCATCCAGCAGTTGTTTCAACGTCGGCATGGAAACCCAGACTTCTCCCTGTGTTTTTTATGCTGACAATTACGCCGCATTTTGGCGCGCTTGTCATCCGTTTTGTCGATTTGCTGTGAAATGTGAGGTGTCAACGCCGCCCAAACCGGCCGTTAAGTCCGGCAATCACCCTGGCTTTCTTGTCGGCCAGAAGGTTCTTTTGCGAGTTCGCCAGCCGTCCCACGGGCGTGGCGCACGAGTGTATCATGCGCTTGAGCGGTATGTAGGCGATGAACGCGCACACCGCCAGTGCGTGAAAGATCCACAGGGCTTCGATGGCCGCTTCGTTGCCCGGCGAGATGGGAATGAAGGCGAGCCCGACAAAGGACGCCCATGCAGTTTCCGACCCGGCGGGTTCAAGCCCCAAACGTGCGCCTTCCAGCATGAAGCCTGAAACCGTCAGCACCAGCAGGAATACGGTTGTCGGCGTGTCGGTGTACTTTTGCTCAGGCTTGCCGTTGGCCATGACACGGAACGCCAGCGCCAGCAGGCAACCGATCAGGAGCATCAGCCCGGTCAGGTCATAGGCCAGATCAAAGGCCAGTCTTATCGGGTGATCTGGGACATGCCAGAGATCGGTCCATCCAAACGCCGGAAACGCTTCGCGAAACGCCACGGCCGCGATCTCGGTAAGAAACATCAGCCCGAAACCCCAGAATATCAGTTGATGCCGCAGCCAGCGAAACGGGCTGACCGCAAACAGGCTGCGATGCAGCACAACCTCATCGACCAGCGTCCTCGACAAGGCATCCTGGTCCAGGCTGTCCCGGTCCCACAGATCACCGAAGCGCCGTACCGTCGGCAGGTTCTTCTGCACGATCACACGATAGATGCCGACATCCAGAACACTTATTGCGGCAAGGACGCCCGGTAGGAAAGGAATGAATATGAACGGCACGTTGCCTGTCGCGGCCTCATAGACGTAGTAACCGATGAAGCTCGCAACCGCGAACACATATGCCCATGCGCCCATCCAGAACGCACTGACAAGGGCTCTGCGCAGGGCCGCGGTGTCGAACCACCGGGTCAGCGCGAATATGCCCAGCAGACCCACGCCCGAAAGCAGCAACAGGGTGGCGATCAGGAACAGGGCGTATCCGATGGCTGCATGACTCTGGCCGACCAGCCCCAACACCACCAGCAATCCCGCCACGGCGTAGTTGATGCCGCGCAGGCCGATCCGGCCGGGTTTGGGAACTGCCGCTGGCGTCTGGCTCATCCTACTCTGCCGCGGCTGCTTTTGCGGCTTCCCGTTCGCGGTCGATCTCCAGCATGGCCTCGTGCAGTTCCTCTGCGCCGCCTGTCAGGTTTTTCAGGCGGGTCACGCAGGCCTTGGCCTTGTCGGCCGCCACCAGCGCATCCATGGCGTAGGCGTCGGCACCTATCTTGTCGCACCAGGCCTGGCTGATCGGGGCACCACCGACAAAGACCTTCAGGTCCTCGCGCAAGCCTTCTGCGGTGAACACTTTCAGGGTCTCCCACTGCATGTTCATGGTGGTGGTCAGCAGTGCTGAGAACCCGACAATCTGCGGCTTGTGCTCACGCACCGCCTCGACGAATTTCTCCGGCGGCACCGTCACACCCAGATCGTGCACGGTGAAGCCGGCTGCTTCCATCATCATGGCGACGATTTTCTTGCCGATGTCATGCAGATCGCCCTGCACCGTGCCGATGACCACGGTACCGACCTCCTCGCTTTTTTCCGCGAGGATCAGGGGCTTGAGGCGGGCCAGGGCTTCGTGCATGCACTTGGCCGACATCATCACTTCCGGCAGGAAGTACTCGTCCATCTTGAAGCGGCGCCCGACTTCGGCAATGCCGGTGGCCATGGGGCCGGCGATCAGTGTTCGTGCGCTGACATCTCCTTCGAGTGCCTGGTTGATGAACCCCACAGTGTCTGCGTGTTCACCGTCAATGATGTTCCATTCCAGGGTGTGGAACAGTTCCTTGATTTCAGCCGGCGCCTCGCTCCAGCGATCGGTTTCCATGGAATCTTCGAAATCGTACTGGAGGTCTTCCAAGTCAAATTCGACTTCGGTGTCAATCTTAAGTGGCATTGAGTCGATACCCCGCTGTTATGCCGCAGCAGTCGGCTTCGGCCGACGCTTTCTTCTCTTCTTCGGACTCGGATCCCACGGCTCATAGCCGTCGCCGGTATCCGCCCCTTCAGGCGGCGTATCCGGCAGCGGATACTTGCCGTATTCGCGGGCCTCTTCGATCATTGCCAGTGTGTTCTCGACCGGCACATCGTGCTCCAGCCGGTGTGACGAGCTGAGAAGAAAACCACCGCCGTGGCCAACTTCCCATATGCGCTGGCGCACTTCTGCGCGCACGTCTTCAACGGTTCCCCAGGGCAGGGTCTCCTGCACGTCGATGCCGCCGTAGAAGAACATCTCGTCGCCAAGCTGCCGCTTCTTGGCGGCCGGATTGGAATGCCGGGCCACTTTCGGCGGCATGGAATCATACCCGTCGACGCCGCAGTCGATGAGATGGCGCATGAACGGTTCCGGGATGGCGCCGCAGCTGTGGAACTGGATTTTTCCATTTGGATTTTTGGTGTGATAGAATTCCTTGGTCTCAAGAATGGCACGCTTGTAGTGCGGCACCAGCTGGTTCTCGAACATCGGCAGTGACATGAAGGCTGTCTTTTCAGACGCCAGGTCTTCCGGGCTCATGCGCAGCCAGTCGACATACTCGCCGCACTGGGCCAGGAACGCCTTGTTGTGCTCAATCTCCAGATCGACCAGCTTGACCAGCATGGCATCCAGAAACTCCGGGCTCTCGATGAAGTCGGAGAAGATCTTGGCATAGCCGACCATGTATTTGGCCTGCTCGAACAGCCCGCCACGGCCGCCTTGTCCCATCAGCGCGAACGGCGTTTCTTCCTTGATGTACTTGCAGTATTCACGCAGCGACATGCCCGGTATCGGGCTGTCCTGCCACATGGCTTCATCCCATGGATCGGGCCAGGGAAACTCGCGCAATATCTCCAGGCCCTCTTCCAGCGGTGCGCTGGTGGCATCGAACAGCGGATAGCCGATCATTTCGTAATAGCCGCCGTTCTCGTGCGGCGTCCATTTCCGCACCACGCCCCATTCGTCGATGTTGATCTCCGCATCATCCGGCGGTGTCGGCACCTGCAGCGGCACCGGAATGGAGTCCATGTCCAGAATGCGAAATCCGGGTGAACCGCCCGACGGACCGATTGAAACCCTTACGAAATCGACATCCAGCTTTTCGGCAAGGTCGGCCTCGAAGGCGACGTCGGTGGTCCACGTGGTCGAGCCGGTGCGGTAGTTCTTGAAATCCTCGTTGTAACCCATGCCCAGGCCCTTGCGAAGATGCTGATAGCCTTCAACGGTACCCCACAGTCCGATCGGCACACGGTCGGGCTCTTTCAGGTTCAGGGCATCCAGGGTTCTTTGACGCTGAGGCGGGATAGCTCTGCCAATTGTCGCTGTCATCATGCCTCCTTGTTTACTCGCTGGCCGGACCGGCCATCTTGTCTCAAATTTATCATCGGCTCCGGGAGCCGCCGAAGTTGGACAGTTCGGTCCCCCGGCGCCTGCAGCTCATAGATTGCGAACGGGACCAGATCGGCCCCGTTCACCAGCGTTTGTCAGTTCATCCACGGAGGTGTGAATTCCTCAAACTTGCCGTTGTTGAACTTCACAAACGACATGTCCTTGATGATGAAGTGGTTCGGCGCGTTGCCTTCACCGATGGTGACGTTGGGAACAACGCTGTCTTTCCAGTCATCGATGCCCTCAAGGGTTTCCACCAGACGTTCGCGGGTAATCGGACCGCTATCCATGCGGCGCAGCGCTTCGGTGAACACCTGGCTGCCGGCGAAACCCCACAAGTGGATCGCGTCCGGCTGTTCTTCCGGATAGTACTTGGCCAGAATCTTCTTGGATTCCTGAATCTGCGCGGCAGGGGAATCGAAGTCGCGGAAGATGGTGGCGAAGTAGACGCCGTTGACTGCGTCATTGCCGGCCAGTTCGGCGACCTTGGGGCTCTTGCCGAAGAACACGTTGACTACCGGCACGTCCCATCCGAGTTTCGCACGCTCGGTGTAGAACTTGGCTGCCGGTTCCGGGGCGCATGAACAGATCACCGCTTCGGCGCCTGACGCCTGCATGGCGATGACCTGGGACGACACGTCCACTTCCTTCGGTTCATAGCCTTCGGATGCGACAACCTCCACGCCTTCGGACGCCAGCACGGATTCGATGCCCGCAATGTGCGTCTTGCCGGACGGATCGTTCTGATACAGCACCGCAATCTTCGACGCGCCAAAGACTTCCTTGGCAAACTTGACCAGTTGCTGGCCTTCCGTGAAGTAGCTTGGATACAGTGGGAACACCCACTTGCTCTCGATCGTCAGGTTCTTTTCAGCGCCGGTACCTGCGCCGATCAAGGGCACTTCCTTGTCGACGATATAGTCGATCACCGCGCTTGTCGGTGCCGACCCCAGCGGCGAGACGATGGCGAAGCAGTCGTCGCGTTCGACAAAGCGCTTCACCGCGGTCTTGGTGCGCGCCGGTTCGTATTTGTCGTCGATCATCCGGAATTCGATCTTGCGGCCGTTGATGCCGCCATTGTCGTTGACGTGCTTGAACCACGCATCCGCGCCCTTGCCCATGCGGAAATAGCTGGACACTTTCCCGGTCATCGGCTGGTACGAGCAAATCAAAACACTGTCGTCAGTGATGCCGGGCCCGTTCTCTGCCACAGCAGGCGTGGCCAGTGCTGCGAATGCAGCAACGGCTGCGCCGTATACCATTGGTTTGACTAACTGTTTCATATTTTTCCTCCCAAGTTGAGCGCGATGTGCGCGATGCGCCGCTTTACCCGATGCACGGGCAAATTCAGGCGATTCCTAGATAAGTTTCATAGACCTCCTTGTTCTTCTCCAACTCGTCCGAAGAGCCAGAGATCATCACTTTCCCCAGTTGCATGACGTAGCCGAAGCTCGATACCTTCAGCGCCATTTTCATGTTTTGTTCGACCAACAGGATGGTCAGCTCCCGTTCCGCGACGAGCCGTTGCAGGGTTTCGAAGATCTGCGAGACCACGATCGGCGCGAGCCCGAGCGATGGTTCGTCGAGCATCAGCAGCCGCGGCGCCGCCATCAATCCGCGCCCGATGGCCAGCATTTGCTGTTCGCCGCCCGACAGCGATCCGCCAAGTTGCGCATGGCGCTCCTTGAGACGTGGAAACAGGTCAAATATGTCTTCCAGGTCTTTCTCGATCTGGCTGCGGTCCGACCGCGTGTAGGCGCCCATTTCAAGGTTGTCGGTGACCGACAGGTCCTTGAAGATGCGCCGGCCTTCCGGCACTTGCGCTATGCCTTTGCGCGTCACCGCATTCGGTGTCTGGCCGGTGATGGCAGTGCCGTCCCACTGGATGCTTCCGCCGGCTGGTTTCACCACGCCTGAAATACATTTCAGCGTCGTTGACTTGCCCGCGCCATTGGCGCCCAGAAGCGCCACGATGCTTTTTTGCGGCACCTCGATGGACACGTCCTTGAGGGCGGTGATGGGACCGTAATTCGCCTTCAGGTTTGCGACCTGCAGAGAACTCATACGTGTTCCTCCTCGCCCAGATAGGCCTTGATCACTTCCGGGTTCTTGCGAATTTCCTCCGGGGTCCCCTCCGCCAGGTTGGCGCCGAAATTGATCACGTACAGGTAGTCGCAAACCTTCATGACCATCTTCATGTCGTGCTCGACCAGAAGCACCGAGACGCCCAGTTCCGTGTTCACTTTGCGAATGATCTCCTGCAGTTCGACAGTCTCGTCGTCATTGCAGCCGGCGACCGGTTCATCGAGCAGCAGGATCGACGGCTTGGACGCCAGCGCCCTGCCGAGCTCAACCCGTTTCTGGTAGCCGTAGGGCAGGTTCCCGACTTCGTTTTCAAGCTCTGCCGTCAGGTTGAGGGTCTCTGCTATTTCCAGGGCGCGTTCTTCAATTTCGCGTTCCTTCTGGCGCGCCGACGGTGTCCAGAACATGGCCTGGATAGGATCGCCCATCAGCGAGTGCCCGCCGGTCATGATGTTGCGCAGCGTGGTCTGGTCCTTGAACAGGTTTATGTTCTGGAAGGTGCGCGCCAGGCCGCGGTGAACCATCGCATGCGGCGGCAAGGTGTCGATGCTCTCGCCGTTGTGAAACACCGATCCGGATTCGTAGGCCTGGAACCGGGTCAGCACGTTGAACAGCGTGGTCTTGCCGGCGCCATTGGGGCCGATCAGGCCGATGATCTTTCCCTTTTCGACGGTCAGCGAGATGTCATCGCAGGCAACAACGCCGCCGAAGCTGACACGAATGTCTTCACAACGCAGGTGCTCGCTCATGGCTTAAGCCTCCTCCGCCATGGATCCGCCTGTCTTGCGCAGCAGGCGTCGCCGTGCGTTTTTGAGCGGCCTGATCAGCAGTTCCATGATGCCGGCCGGTGCAAACCGCAGCACCAGGATCAGAACCACGCCTTTCAGGATGAAGGAGAAATCAGCCAGCTGTTCGAAGAAGAACGGCAGCATCACGACGAAGAAACCACCCAGGAACGGGCCGAAAATGACCGTCGAGCCACCGACGACGACAGCCATCAGAATGTCGACCGAATACCAGATATCGGCAAACACCTCTGCCGAGACATAATTCACCACATGGGCGTTCAGGGCACCGGCTATGCCGGTAATCGCGGCACTTATGGTAAAGGCAAGGGTTCGGTATTTGAGGCGGTTCACACCGCTCGACATAGCGGCCTTTTCCGCATCCCGAAGCGCCATGAAGGCACGGCCTGTTCCTGAATTCACCAGCGCAAAGACGAACACTGTCACCAGTATCAGGCACATCGTCGACACATAGTAGAAGCCGTGATCGCCGATCTCGATCCCGAATATGTGATTGTCGTCGAGCAGAATGCCGTCGCGGCCCTGGAAAAACGGAACATTGTTGAGGATGGTTCCGACGAAAAACGCAAATCCAAGCGTGCCGATCGCCATGAACGCGCCCGACAGGCGCAGGAAGATCAGCGCCAGAACCGCCCCGATGGCCCCGGCCATGGCCATGCCGGCAATTATGCCGACAACCAGGTCGACGTTCAGATGCAGTGTCAGCAGCGCCGATGTGTAGGCGCCTATGGCCAGGAAACCGCCGTGCCCGACGGAAACCAGGCCGGTGAATCCGACCAGCACCAGAACCCCTAGGGCGGCGATGATGTAAATGATCACCAGCGATGCCTGGCTGAGCATCCAGCCCTTGACGTCCGGAAACAGCGGTGCGGCCAGCATCGCCGCAAAGAACACCGCAGAAAACAATATGTCATTGCGCCTGAAGCGGCGTTTCAGGTCGCTGACGGCCTGGGTCCTGCTCGCGGGCACGGCAGCGTCCTGGGTGATGTGGAGGTCCGGTGTGCTGGTTTTGCGCGCGTCCATGATGATCAGATCTCGCGCCGTTGTTGAATGCCCATCAGGCCTTGAGGCCTGAACGCCAGCAGCACCACGATCATGATGAAGGCGACCGAGGTCTTGTAATGGCTGCCCAGGTAACCGCCGGCGAGATTTTCGGCGACCCCTATCATCAGCGCCCCGATGACCGCGCCGCGGAAGGAGTACAGCCCGCCGAACACGGCAGCCACGTAGCCCTTGATCAGGATCTCATCCATCATTTCCGGCGAGACGTAGATGATCGGTGCCATCAGGATGCCGATGAACCCGGCAATTGCGCCGGCCATGCACCAGGTCAGCGTGACGATGAATTTCACCGGAATGCCCATCAGGTGGGCGGTCTCCGGATCGTCGGTCACCGCACGCATGGCGATGCCTTGCTTGGTCTTGGTGAAGAACCACCACAGCACCCCGCCGATAAGCAGTGCAACGCCCATATTGTACAGGTGCCCTTTGCTGACCAGGGCGCCGAACAGCTCTACCGGCGTGGGATCAAAACTGACCGGAAACGCCTTGGTGTCGCGTCCCCATATCCAGCCGGCAAAGCCATGCAGAATGTAGTAGACGCCAATGGTCGTAGTGAACAATGTCAGCCAGTCGGAATCGGCAACCGGGCGCATGATGACGCGCTCGACGAAAGCACCCAGAAACATGCATGACGCCACCACCAGGAGCAACATGGCGAAATAGTTCATGCCCCACTCCTTGAGGAAAATGATCCCCAGGAATGCGCCGATCATCGCGAAGTCGCCTTGAGCTAGATTGATGGTTCGCGTATTGCGAAACACCACGACCACCGCGATTGCTGTAAGGGCGTAAAGACTCCCAGTCGCAAGACCACTCAGTATCTGCTGGCCTAGCATGGTTCCTCCCAATTTTTTGCTGCCCCCTTTGAATGGGGCAGTTTGTCTTCGGACGT
>JBCCVY010000064.1:0-12308 GCA_039194725.1 Pseudomonadota bacterium | reverse complement strand
GTCTCGCATGCCTCCCTGCCACAGCAAACCGTGACGGCACTGGCAAACGCCCCTGACAAGGCGCCGTATTTCTCAATGATCCTGATCGGTGGAACGGACCCCTATGCCAAATCCTGACCCAATCGTGGTGTTCTTCACGGCTTCGGCCGAAGCCACCGCCCGCAAGGTTGCCGACGCCGTGGGCGCACAGTTGCATGGTCGCAATCCTGCCGGCAAGGCCGATGCGGCAATCGAGGATGCAGGCGCCCACCTGCGTGCCCTGTTTGCCGCCGGTCACGCCATTATCGGCGTGTGCGCAGCCGGTATTCTGATCCGCAGCATCGGCGCGCTGGTGTCGGACAAATGGCATGAACCGCCGGTGGTCGCGGTGGCAGAAGACGGATCAAGTGCCGTGCCGCTGCTCGGCGGCCACCATGGGGCAAACCGGCTGGCGCTCGACATTGCTGAAGCGCTTGGCGGCAACGCCGCCCTGACCACGGCAGGCGATGTGCGCTTGGGCGTTGCCCTTGACAGTCCGCCGGCGGGCTGGCGTCTGGAGAACCCGCTCGACGCCAAGCCGGCCATGGCCGGCCTGCTGGCCGGCAAACGGGCAGACCTGTCAGGCGAAACCGGCTGGTTGGCACCGATTGCCGGTCTGGATATCGTGACCACCTCACCGGCACCCGATGACAGTGCACCGGTTGTGCTCGGCGTCGATGGCTGCGAACCGCTGATCTACCGCCGCCAATGTCTTGCCCTGGGGGTGGGGTGTGCGCGCGGATGCGAACCGGACGAACTTATCGCACTTGTGCACAGAACACTGAGCGATGCGGGCCGGTCACCGTTTGAAGTCGCCGGCGTGTGGTCGATCGATGTGAAAGCAGATGAAGCCGCGGTACACGCCCTGGCCGGCAATCTTGGCGTTGCAGCCAGGTTCTACCCGGCCGCCGACCTGGAAGCGCAACAGGCACGTCTGGCCAATCCATCTGATGTGGTTTTTGCCGAGGTCGGCTGCCACGGCGTGGCGGAAGGCGCAGCACTTGCCGCGGCTGGACAGTCCGCGACCCTGTTGATCGAGAAGAACAAGTCCGCAAACGCAACCTGCGCCACCGCGCTGATGACGGGCGACGCGCTGCCGTCCCGGGCACGCGGATCCCTGTCCGTTGTCGGTATCGGCCCAGGTGCCGCCGATTGGCGGACTCCGGAGGCCTCGCGTCTGATCGCCGGAGCCGACGAACTGGTCGGCTACGGTCTTTACATTGATCTGCTCGGGACGCTTGCCACCGGCAAACCGCGCCAGGATTTTCCACTAGGCGGAGAAGAGGACCGCTGCCGCTATGCGCTCGAGCGCGCCGGCGAGGGTGCCAATATTGCCCTCATCTGTTCCGGCGATGCCGGCATTTACGCCATGGGTGCGCTGGTCATGGAACTGATGGACCGGGCGGCGAGTGACGGTGGGGTAAGCGATGCCGCGAAGCGGGTTGAAATCATCAACGCGCCGGGCATATCGGCGCTGCAGGCGGCGTCGGCGCGCGCCGGCGCCATTCTCGGCCACGATTTCTGCACCATCTCCCTGTCAGACCTGCTGACACCGCGCGAGGATATCATCAAACGGCTCCATGCCGCGGCACAGGGCGATTTTGTCATTGCCTTCTACAACCCGGTGTCGATGAAACGACGCACCCTGCTGGCAGACGCCCGTGAAATCCTGTTGCAGCACCGGCCGGCCGACACACCGGTGCTGCTGGCCAGCAATCTCGGGCGCGCGGACGAGTCACTCAAGCAGCGGACACTGGCGACGCTGGAGGTTGACGAGGTCGACATGCTGACCGTCGTGCTGGTCGGATCATCCAACACAAAGGCGTTCAGCACCGGCGATATCGGCGCCGGAGCGGACGGCACCCGCACATACACGCCGCGCGGCTATGCCAAGCGCATCGATGCCAAAGAGAAAGAAGCATCATGAAAGTCTATTTCATCGGCGCCGGTCCCGGTGACCCGGACCTGATCACCGTCAAGGGCCGCCGCATCATCGAGGCCTGCAAGGTTTGCCTTTATGCCGGCTCGCTGGTGCCGGAAGCAGTGGTGGCATGCGCTCCGCGCGATGCGTTGGTGCGCGATACGGCGCCGATGACACTGGACGACATCCTGGCCGAGATGCTAGCAGCGAAGGAAAGGGATGAAGACGTGGCGCGGGTGCATTCCGGCGATCCGTCGCTGTATGGCGCCATCGCCGAGCAGATCAGGCGCTTGCAGGAACATGGCATCGACTATGAAATCATCCCCGGCGTGTCGGCCTATGCGGCGGCGGCGGCCGCCATGGGGCAGGAACTGACCATTCCGGAAGTCTCGCAGACGGTCATCCTGACCCGCACCGCCATGAAATCGTCGGCCATGCCGGAAGGCGAGGACCTGGCAACGCTCGGGCGCACGGGCGCAACGCTGGCCATCCACCTGTCGGTGCGCAATATCCGCGAGATCGAGCGTCAATTGATCCCGCTGTACGGGGCCGATTGCCCAGCGGTGGTCGCCTACCGAGTCGGCTGGCCGGACCAGCATTTCATCCGCGGCACCTTGAGTGACATCTGGGAGAAGGTGCGCGATGCGAAGATCACCCGAACCGCACTGATCTTCGTCGGCAAAGCGCTGGGTGAGACCGACTTCCGCGACAGCGCGCTTTACGACGGCGCCCATGCCCATGTCCTGAGGCCTGTGAGAACTAGGAAGAAAATGGTGCGATAATATGGGCAAACGAACCGCACGCCGAGCCTGACCGCAGGCCCATAGGTGCAAGTTTCTCACCGAAGGCATCGGTTGCTTCGAACAAGCGATCGGCGCCTGCTTCACTGACAACGGTGGAGTAGTGAAACTCGTGTCCCAGCAAGTCGGAGCTCCAGGGTGCGTCGCCCAGGGGCGTAAACCTGCGATATCCCAGATGCAACCTGCGATGTGCAAAAGTTGTTTCGACCGGCAGCAGTCCCAGCATTTCGTGCGATGCGCCGTTTGCATCGACTAGTCGGTTGCCCAGCACCATATAGCCGCCGCACTCGCCGTAAACCGGTTTGCCCGCAGCCGCTGCAGACTGCACTCCGGCCTTGAACTGCGATGCATTGCTCAAGGCTTCACCGTGCAGTTCCGGGTAGCCGCCTGGCAAGAACACAGCGTCACTGTCAGCCGCAGGCGCCTCGTCCGCCAATGGCGAGAAGAACGACAGCTCGGCGCCTTGTGCGCGCCAACCCTGCAACAGGTGCGGGTAGGCGAACGAAAAGGCAATGTCGCGGGCAATGGCCATGCGTTGACCCAGCGGCGGCAGGTGGGTTGCGCTGCCTGATCCTGACAACGGAGCCGCCGCTGCAACCAGCGCATCAAGATCAACGCCGTCTGCGGCGATGGCGGCCGCGTTTTCCAGGAACGCTTCAAGGTCGGGGTGCTCGCCCGCCTGCACCAGACCCAGGTGGCGTTCCGGCATGGCGAGTGAGGCATGGCGGGCAATCGCGCCGAGCACCGGCACACCGGTTTCAGCCAGCGCCGTGTGCGCCATCATCTCGTGACGCGGCGATCCTATCCGGTTCAGTATCACCCCGGCCAACGGCAGGTCAGGTTTCAGGGACCGAAGCCCCGCCACCGGCAAGGCGGCGGAATGCCCCTGCCTTGCAACATCGAGCACCAGGACCAGCGGCAAGCCCAGCATGACCGCCAGCTCTGCGACCGAACCTGCCCCATCAGGTCCGGCCCCGTCCAGCGCGCCCATGGCCCCTTCGACAAGCAGCACATCGCCCGGCTGGTCCGAGGCCAGGTGCGCCAGTTGGCCGGCAGACATGGCCCAGGCATCCAGGTTCACCGATGCCCGGCCGCAGGCGGCTTCATGAAATTTCGGGTCGATGTAGTCGGGTCCCGACTTGGCGCCCGCCACACTGAGCCCCCGACGCTTCAGCGCCCGCAACAGCGCAAGCGTCAGCAGGGTCTTGCCGGAACCGGATGCCGGGGCGGCAATCACCAGCCCGCGGGCCGACATCAGGAGGCGTCTTCCATCAGGTTGCGGCCGGTGCCGAGCGGATCCAAAGAGCGGGGCTGATGACCGGCGAGTTGCGCTGCCCAGTCCAGGGTCTGCCGCAACAGCGCGACACGGCCGACGCAGACAATGGCCGGCGGTTCAATTCCGTGTTTTACGATGTCCGCCGGGGCATGGGACAGGCTGGTCTCCAGCACCTTCATCGTCGGCAAGGTGGCATTGGACACGATGGCAACAGGATCGGAAGGGTCCCGGCCTGCCTCGATCAGGTTGCCGCAGATCTGTTCGATGTGCTTGATCGCCATGTACATGACAATGACCGGAGATCCGGCGGCGATGGCCACCCAGTCTATGGCGGATGGCGTCAGCCCGGTCTGATCGTGGCCGGTCAGGAATGTCACCGCCTGGTTGACATCGCGGTGAGTGGCGGGAATGCCGGCGTAGGCCAAGCCACCAATCCCGGCGGAGATGCCCGGCGTGATGCGGATCGGCACGCCGGCCTGCACCAGCGTCTGGGCTTCCTCGCCGCCGCGGCCAAACACAAACGGATCGCCGCCCTTGAGCCGCAGCACCCGCTTTCCGGCGCGGGCAAGTTCAATCAGCCGCAGCGAGATGTTGCGCTGCTTGGGAGACGGCTTGCCGCCGCGTTTGCCGGCATACTCGATTGTGCTGTCGGTTTTGCGCCAGTCCAGAATGCGATCATCGACCAGCGCGTCATAGATGATGACATCGGCCTGCTGCAGCGCGTTGAGACCATGCAGCGTCATCAGCCCGGGGTCTCCGGGTCCGGCCCCGACCAGCCAGACATGACCGGGTGAAAACACCGGCCAGTCGCCGTCTGGCAGTTTGGTTTTATGGGTTACATTAGGGCCAGGACCCATTGATCTTATCCATTCTGCGGGAGGATATTTCGCCTCTGACAAGGCGAAAGGGCGCAGGAAACCCCATGGTTTGCAAGTCCTTTCAACGCAGTCAGGGGCAAAATAGACCCCGCCCTTCGGGTTTGAAGGAAAACACCTGCCTGACGGCGAAAAATGCTCGGCAAGGCACAATGCCTTGCCTTGCGCTGTTTCACCGTCATTCGACTGTTTTCGTTCAAACAGAATTGCATAAGAACAATGGGTCCTGGCCCTAGTTGTCATGTTGTTGAAACTACACGCATTGATGGCGGTTGGCGAGACTGGAAACGACAGGTTTGCCACGCTGGCGTCACCGGCCCTTACCTGCAGCAGCATATTGCGCAGACGCTCAGGCCGAAAATGCGAAATCAGACCCCCGGGTGTGATCAGCCGGAATAGGTGGTGCACCTGCAGACGTGTTCAATGCCCTTTGTCTGCGCAGGTGCATCTGTGAACTTGACCAGCCGGGCGACAGCCAACTCTGCTTGATTTGCGTCCGGTTGTCATACATAGTCGCGCTGCTTGGTTTTCCGTTACGGTACAAAGTGCCGGGAAACGAAAAGGGAATTTGGAAGAGATGGACCCAATCGGGGATCTTATGCCAAAGCCGCCCCCGCGACTGTATGCGGAGAGTGCCCACCAATCATGCCACCTGTGCATTGAGTATGGGGAAGGTCGGTGGAACACAATGATCTGCGAGCCAGGAGACCTGCCAGGCCAAACGCAAACCTGCTGTCGGGTGTGACGGCTAGAAGGATACGATATGAACACTCAATCCAATACAGTTGCAGGCTCCCAATCCAGTCTTCTTCCGATCGTCCTCAGCGCCTTGATCGGCCTGAGCATGATTTTTGTGATCGGCCACGTACAGGCAGCGGCCTTGCACGATGCTGCACACGACGTGCGGCACGCAACCGGCTTCCCCTGCCACTGATCGATCATGTTCTCCCGTATCGTAACCAGCGCTTTGTTCGCTGGCGCTGCAGCAGGCTTGATCACAGGCGTGCTACAGCTCATCTTCGTGCAACCCGTGTTGCTTCATGCTGAACTGTACGAATCCGGTCAGTTGGTCCACTTCGGTGGAACGGCCGTAAGTGCGGCACAGGATGTCGGTGGAATCGACCTCGTTCGGGACGGCCTGAGTGTCGTGTTTACGATGGCAATCTATACCGGCTACGCATTGCTGATGCTTGCCGCAGTTGCATTTGCCGAAGAACGCGGACACACAATGACCGTACGACATGGAATCATCTGGGGAATAGCTGGCTTCGTCGCAGTGCATCTGGCACCCGGTTTCACGCTGGCACCCGAGGTGCCTGGGGTTGCAGCGGCCGACGTCTATGCGCGGCAGGTGTGGTGGTTCGCCACCGTGGCGGCTGCGGCAGTGGCAATGTGGCTAATCGCCTTTGGGAAAAACTGGGTTATGTGGGCCGCGGCGGTGATCTTGCTGGCCGCGCCTCATGTGATCGGCGCGCCGGAGCCAGACACGTTCACAGGACCTGTACCAACTGAGATTGGTGCGCTGTTTGCCGCGCGTGCGTTGGGCGTCGGTCTCGCGGCCTGGGTACTGACCGGATTGTTTGCCGGTTACTTCTGGCAACGAGAAGGCGAGCGAGAAGATCTGGCGTCAACCGCAAAAGCCTGATTTACATCAACAGCGAGCAGGACAAGACCTGCTCGCTTTTCAGTTTTCATGAACCACGGGGGTACAGATGAACCGCTCGCTGGCACTGTTCGCCATAGGCCTTGTCTTCGGGGGTGCTGCCGGTTTTGTCGGCGCTGCCGCCAACGGCATTACGCTTGATGGACATGACCACGGCTCACATGGAAACAGCAGCCATGCTGCTATGGACCATGGTGGCATGAAACACGATGAACTGTTGCTGCTCGGAACTGCAAATGCCCCGGTCGTGGGCATCAGCATCACCGAAGATGCGATGTCGGGATGGAACCTGGAAATCCAGACCGAAAACTTTCGATTCGCGCCCGAGAATGCCAGCTCAGTGCATGTGGCAGGCGAAGGGCACGCCCATATCTATGTCAACGGCAAGAAAGTGGCACGCCACTACAGCAACTGGTTCCATATTGCGCATTTGCCCAAAGGAGACAACACCATCAAGGTGTCGCTGAATGCAAACGATCACCGCCAGTTGGCAGTCGGCAACAACGCACTGGAAGCCAGCACCATCATAGAAGTGAATTAGTCGGAATCCATTGCCGGCACTCGTGAGCGCAACAATTCGCGCAGGCGCCCGCATGGGCGCGCATCCTCTATCCAGCCTTGCGGCGCTTCCAGATAGGTCCGGCATGTCGATACAATGTCAGTCAAGTCGGCTTCCGGGTCCACGCCTGCGAACAGGTAGGTTCCCCGGCCATGGCCCTGGATTGCTATTGCCACGGGTGCCTCACATGCTCCCATGCAGGCGACACCGTCGACTTCGAACTGGTGTTCCAATCCTGCATCACGCATAGCTTCAACAATCTGTGCCCGAAACACGTTTGATGTCGCTACCTGCGCACCCACCTTGTCCAAGGTGCAGGTTGAACAGACAAGGACTCTATTTTGTTTCATAAACCGAACCTGACGCGGATGCCTGATCAAGCAGGTACTTGCGACATCGCAGATGCGAAATCAAGTGGCCTGGATCATGTGTTTCGGGTCATTGGCACCACCTTGACAGGTCGCGCTAAAATGTCCCGCCACGGTTTCGCATTTCTCAAGACCTGAAGCGCCTTTCGCCGAGACCGTCACGCTTGCGCAGATGAGACCATTGATTTTGACGGTTTCTGGAGTATCCGGGAAACTTTTGACTTCCACCGGCCTTCTGTTGCTCTAGTGTCACACAGACCATGAGCCGAAAACCTGGCACAGAGCTGCGCACCGGCTTCACCACGGGTGCCTGCGCCACGGCTGCCGCCAAGGCAGCCGCATCCGCGTTGCTGGGCGCTGGATTTCCGAACCCCGTCAGTATCACCCTGCCGCGCGGGCAAACCCCGTCATTTGAACTTGCGGACACCGCCTCAGGCGATGGCTGGGCTCGGGCCAGCGTGCAAAAAGACGCCGGTGACGACCCGGATGTCACGCACGGCGCCCTGATCCTGGCGACCGTGCGCCACGGCCCGCCCGACGGCGGCATTCGGTTCAGGGCCGGTGACGGGGTCGGCATGGTGACCATGCCCGGCCTGCCCATCGCCCCGGGCGAAGCGGCCATCAACCCGGTGCCGCGCCGGATGATCAGCGAACATGTCGGCGACCTGGCGAGGGCGCATGGTGTCGCCGCAGACCTGGAGATAGAAGTGTCTGTCCCGGGCGGCCGTGAACTGGCTCTCAAAACCTGGAATCCGAGGCTGGGCATTGAAGGCGGCATATCCATCCTGGGAACCACGGGCATTGTCAGGCCGTTCTCATGCGCGGCGTGGATTGCGTCGATCCATCGCGGCATAGACGTGGCACGAGCAAACGGGGTCGATCATGCCATCGGCTCAACCGGCGCCACCTCGGAAAAGGTGGCGCAAGACCTGTTCGGAACACCTGATCATGCCATGCTCGACATGGGTGATTTTGCTGGCGGCCTGCTGAAGTACCTGAAAGTACATCCGCTGCCGCGGCTGACCATTGCCGGCGGGTTCGGCAAGCTGACCAAGCTGGCACAGGGCGCGCTGGACCTGCATTCATCGCGCTCGCAAGTAAATTTCGCTGACTTGGCGGTGCTTGCCGGCATGGGTGAAGTCAAAACCGCCAATACCGCCATGCAGGCCCTGGAAATCGCCGGACCGGATCTGGCGGCCAAGGTGGCTTCAGGTGCAAGACAATGCGCGCTTGACGCATTGAGAGGAGCGCCGGTCGACGTCGATGTGCTGGTCATAAGTCGCGACGGCAAACCGGTGGCCAGCGCGGATTCGGCCGGAGGCCGGGTGTTATGAGCGCACCGTTCCGTATTCTGTTGCTGGCCGGGACGCGTGAGGCACGCCAGCTGGCGCAACGGCTTAGCACAATAATCGACATCGAAGTGACCGCCTCGCTGGCCGGCGTAACGCGAGATCCGACATCCTATCCGGTTGCAACCCGCTTCGGTGGTTTTGGCGGTGCCGATGGTCTTGCGCGCTATGTCAAGGACGAAGGCTTTGACCTTATCCTGAATGCATCCCACCCATTCGCCAGAGTCATGTGCGCAAACGCTGCCGATGCCGCTGTTGCCACCCAAACGCCACTGGTGCGCCTGTTGCGTGAGCCATGGCGGCCCGGTGCCGGAGACCAATGGCTCGAGGTCCCAAACATGGCTGAAGCCGTTGCCGCGCTGCCCGAGGGCGCACGGGTGCTTTTCGCTACCGGGCGCGGGTCGGTGGAGCAGATCGCTGCCGCCGCTCCAGGTGATGATATCTGGGCGGCAATCCGCTTGATCGATCAATCAAATCAACCGTTTCCGCTGAAACAGGGCGAGTTCATCGAGGCCCGGCCACCATTCAGCACCGAGCAGGAAACCGAACTGATGCAGCACCTGGAAATCACCCATCTGGTGACAAAAAACGCCGGTGGCAAGTCAGGCATGGCGAAACTTGAGGCGGCACGCAAACTGGGAATTGAGGTGATCATGATCCAGCGGCCATCACAACCTGATGACCAGATAACCATGGCAACTCTACCGGACGTATTGGATAAGGTATTCGACCTGATGTCGCAAAGCGGGCCTGACAAGGCGTAATGGCGGCTTGACACTGAAGCCCTGTGCCATGCAAACATGATCCAAGAGGTTCCCAATTGTCCGACGTCTGAGCGCGGCAAAAGGGATGAAAAGGGAATACGCGATGAACCGACCCACACCGGGGGTTCAAAACCGTAGCCGCCCCCGCGACTGTAGATGGTGAACAATCATCCGTTGCCACTGTGATGCCGGCCAGTTGGGCCGCTGAACGGGAAGGTGGATGAAACTGTTATGACCCATCAGCCAGGAGACCTGCCTCTGATGCCGGCGCATGCCGGCTGGGAAACGTGAAACGGGCGGGGTGCTCCCGTGTCGCGACGTCGGCAGGAAACTGATCCGGCGCGAGGCCAGCGCACTCCTCTGCCATCGACGACTATGGAGAGGACGACTTCTATGATCCAATTGAAACATGTCCGCAACGGATTGACCGCTGTGGCCGCGACCGCGAAGACGGCGAGCCCAGCGTAGCCTGAGCGCGACCACGTTGTACGCTCGGCCCATGTTGCCCATGCTCCTGTGCTGTTTTGCGGCATGCAGGGCAGCGCCTTTTCAGAAACTTCCTGCAATCAGAGATAACAGACCATGGTTCAAAAGATTCCCGCGACTGTTGTGACCGGATTTCTCGGCGCCGGCAAAACCACCCTGATCCGCCATATGCTGGCCAATGCCAACGGCAAACGCATTGCACTGATCATCAATGAGTTTGGCGACCTTGGTGTGGACGGTGAAATCCTGAAAGGCTGCGGTATCGAGAATTGCCGTGACGATGACGTTGTGGAACTGTCAAACGGCTGTATCTGCTGCACAGTGGCGGAAGACTTCATTCCGACCATGCAGAAGCTGATCGAGCGCGATGACGCACCCGATCACATCGTCATTGAAACCTCCGGCCTGGCCCTGCCGCAACCGCTGGTGCGGGCTTTCAACTGGCCCGATATCCGTACCCGGGTCACGGTGGACGGTGTGGTGACCGTGGTCGACGGACCGGCGACCGCGGCAGGGCAGTTTGCCCACGATCTGGCCGCCGTTGACCGGCAACGTGAAGCCGATGACGGCCTCGACCACGAGACCCCGCTGAGCGAACTCTTCGAGGACCAGCTGGCGTGCGCGGACATGATCATCGTCAACAAGGCAGACATTCTTGGCGAAGACGCCGCCGGCGATGTCTCCGGCAAGCTGAAATCGAAACTGCGCGCCGGCGTGCAGGTGCTGCAGGCGAGCCATGGCGAGATTGACCCCAAGGTGCTTCTCGGCCTTGGCATCGGTGCCGAGGACGACCTGGATGCGCGGCACGAGATTCACCATCATCACCACCACGATGACGATGACGACCACGATGATCACGACCATGAACATGAGCACGGGCACGACGAATTTGACAGTTTTGTCGTCAGCCTGCCGGAAATCGCTGAGGTGGACAGCTTCCTGACCCGGGTGCAGGACGCCATATCAGCGCATGGCGTACTGCGCCTGAAAGGCTTTGCAGCCGTGCCCGGCAAGCCGATGCGGTTGGTCATCCAGGCGGTTGGTCCGCGCATTGACACCCATTTCGACCGGGCTTTTGCCGATGACGAAGCGCGTGCCACGCGGCTTGTGGTGATCGGTCAGCACGGCCTGGACCGGGCGGCTGTCACATCAGCGCTGGAGACCGCAGCGGGGGCTTGAACCGATGCACCTCCTCGCCGCGCGTCCAGGCGACATTGCCGACGGCACCGAACCGGTCGACCCGGACCAGACTCCGGCAGATGTCATTTTCATTTCCGCAGCCGATACCGAGCTTGCCGCGCTGTCCCAGGCCCGCGCCGGGTTGGCAGATGCGGCTCCGAGCCTGAGACTGGCGCAACTGGGCTGGCTGAAACATCCCTATTCGGTTGATCTGTACCTGGAAAAAACCGCGACGAAGTCACGGCTGGTGATTGCGCGTCTGCTCGGCGGCCGGGCCTACTGGACCTACGGGCTTGACGAGTTCGCGACGCGGCTGAAACAGGCGGGCGTGCTGTTTGCCGCCCTGCCCGGCGACGACAAGCCGGACGAGACCTTGCGCGCCGTTTCCACCGTCGCGGATGACGACTGGGACACGCTGTGGTCCTACCTGGTTGAAGGTGGACTGGAGAACGCGGCAAACCTGCTGCGGCTTGCCGGCCACATGCTGGACGGGGCCGAACGCCCGGCGGCGGCACGCCCGCTGTTGCGGGCCGGGCACTACTGGCCGGGTGCTGCGCAGGCTGACCTGCAGACCGTGGGCGCCAACTGGACAGACAACAGACCGACAGCGGCCATCGTGTTTTACCGGGCACTGGTGCAGGGCGGCGGTCTGGACCCCATTGACCGGATGATCGAGGCCCTGCACGCACGCGGCCTGAACCCCGCCCCGGTGTTTGTCGCATCCCTCAAAGACCCGGTGTCTGCCGCCACGCTGGCCGGGATTTTTGAGGCAACGCCACCAGATGTCATCATCAATGCCACCAGCTTTGCAGTGTCGTCACCGGATCCTGGTGACTGGCGCGAACAGCGTGTCACCACCGTGCTGGACGCACCCGGCGTGCCGGTCTTGCAGGCTGTGCTGGCGGCCCAGTCGCATGACACTTGGTATGGCGGCACAACCGGACTGACCGCCCGCGATATCGCCATGAACGTGGCGCTGCCGGAAGTTGATGGCAGATTGCTGGCCCGTGCCATCAGTTTCAAGGACGAGGATTACCGCGACGAGGCTTG
>JBCCVY010000063.1:0-12402 GCA_039194725.1 Pseudomonadota bacterium | reverse complement strand
CGCCCTTGGCCTGGAGCTTGAGGTAGTACCGGTCCGGCGCCTGGGTACCGGCGGGCCGGGTCGAGCGGACGATCTCATTGCGGACCAGCTGGCCGACACGGGTTGACTGCTGCGAAACGCTGACCTCGGCGAGTTTCTGCGAAACCGAAGAGCCGTCTTCATTGGTACCGTACAGCGGCTGATACCCGCAGGCAGACAGAGCCAGCAGGCCAACCAGAGCAAACGACTTCATTGCGTGCTTCGCGAACATCATCATCCCGCAACTATATTCACCAATTTGTCGGGCACAACAATAACTTTGCGAACCGACAAGCCGTCCAGACTTCGTACCACATTCTCGTGGCGAAGACATGTATCTTCTACCATTTCCCGGTCAGCACCCTTGGCAAACTGCAGTTCAGCCCGCTTCTTGCCGTTGATCTGGACCACGAAAGTGACCTTGTCACTGACCAGGAGGCTGTCGTCGTGATTCGGCCACGGCGCGTCGCAGACCAAACCGTCGCCACCAAGTGCCTGCCAGCATTCCTCGGCAAGATGAGGCATCATCGGCGCAAACAGCTGGACCAGAGAAACTGCGGCTTCCCGCTGCGCCATCTTGAGTTCGTCTGATGCATCGTCTGACGACAAAGATGCCGCCAGCGCATTGACCAGTTCGTAAACCCGGGCGATGGCGCGATTGAAGCGCAGGTTGGTGATGTCGTCACCGACGGATGCAATCGCCATGTGGGTGCTTTTGCGCAATCCGGCAACATTGTCGGCGTCGGCCTTGTGCAATACATCCGTTACGATCGACACATTGTCGTCTGCGACCTGGCCGACCAGGCGCCAGATGCGCTGCACAAACCGCCACGCGCCGACCACGCCGGCCTCGGTCCATTCGATATCGCGTTCGGGCGGCGTGTCCGACAACATGAACCAGCGAGCAGTATCGGCTCCGTACTGCTCGATGATGTCGTCCGGATCGATGACGTTCTTTTTCGACTTGGACATCTTTTCGGCCGGGCCGATGGTGACGGCTTCTCCGCTCACTGTATCTGTCGCCTTGTCGCCGTCCCTTGCGATCTGGGCCGGGACAATCCAGTCGCCCGACTGCGAGCGGTAGGTTTCGTGGATCACCATGCCTTGGGTGAACAGGGACTTGAACGGTTCGTCGAGATCGAGGTGGCCGCATTTTCGCATGGCGCGGACAAAGAACCGCGAATACAGCAAATGCAGAATGGCATGCTCGATGCCGCCGATGTACTGGTCCACTGGCATCCAGTAGCTGGCCGCATCAGTGTCCACCGGCTGATCGGAATGCGGCGAACAGAAGCGGGCGAAATACCAGGATGAATCGATGAACGTGTCGAAGGTGTCGGTTTCACGCTGCGCCGGCGCACCGCACTTCGGGCACGCAACAGATTTCCACTCGTCGTGACGCTCAAGCGGATTGCCGGGCTTGTCGAAGTTGATGTCTTCCGGCAGGACGACTGGAAGGTCAGCAAACGGTACCTCTACCACCCCGCAGGTGTCGCAATGAATGAACGGTATCGGGCAGCCCCAGTAACGCTGCCGGGATACGCCCCAGTCACGCAGCCGGTAATTGGTCTTGCGTTCGCCAATGCCGGCTTCAGCCATGCGTTTTGCCACTTCCGCCTTGGCGTCCTCGACCGACATGCCGTCGAGAAACTCGGAGTTGACCATGTGGACCGTCGAGGTGTCCTTCTCCAGCAAAGCCTCGCTGCCGACATCCAGCGTTGTAGCATCGGCACCCTTTGGCGCCACCACCGGGATCACGTCGAGGCCATATTTCCGGGCGAAGTCCAAGTCACGCTGGTCGTGAGCCGGGCAGCCGAACACCGCGCCCTCGCCGTAGCCGATCAGCACGAAATTGGCCGCGTACACCGGCAAGCGCCGTTCCGCGTCAAACGGGTGGCGCGCATAGATGCCGAGCGGTATGCCCTTTTTCTCGGCACGCTCGATGGCCTCCTCGCTGGTCCCGAGTGCGGCGCATTCCTTCTGGAACGCCTTGACGGCATCTGAACTTTGAGACGCTTTCTGGGTCAACGCATGGTCGGCCGAGATGGCGCAGAAGCTGGCGCCGAAAATCGTGTCGTGCCGGGTCGTGTAAACGGTCAGCTTGTCATCGAGCTGATTGCCGGCCTCGTCTTCAAGGACAAAGGAAAACCTCAAACCCTCGGACTTGCCGATCCAGTTGCGCTGCATCAGGCGGACTTTCTCCGGCCAGTCGGTCAGCGTGTCCAGGGCGGACAGCAATTCCTCCGACATGTCGGAGATTTTCAGGAACCATTGCGCAAGCTCACGCTTCTCCACCTCGGCGCCTGAGCGCCAGCCGCGCCCGTCGATCACCTGCTCATTGGCCAGCACGGTCTGGTCGACCGGATCCCAGTTGACCACGGAGACCTTGCGCTCGACCAGCCCGGCCTTGTGGAACTCGATGAACATGCGCTGTTCGTGACCGTAATACTCCGGGTCGCAGGTGGCGAACTCGCGGGTCCAGTCAATGGCGAGTCCCATGGACTTGAGCTGGTCACGCATGGCGGCGATGTTCTCATATGTCCACGACTTGGGATGGACCTTGCGTTCAATGGCGGCGTTTTCGGCCGGCATGCCGAAGGCATCCCATCCCATCGGGTGCAGGACGTTGTAGCCGCATGCCTTGCGGAAACGGGCGATCACGTCGCCCATGGTGTAATTCCGGACATGGCCCATGTGGATGCGGCCGGACGGGTAGGGAAACATCTCAAGCACGTAGTACTTCGGCTTGTCGGATGAGTTGCTGGCCAGAAAACTGCCGGCGTCCGTCCAGGTTTTCTGCCACTTGGCTTCTACACCGCGGGGATTGTATCGCTCAGTCGACATGTCTTGTGGTATGCCTGTTCGTTGATCCTGATTTGTGTTCGCAAGTGCAGTATCAGGAAGCAACCTGACGGGCAAGCAAGACGGCCAAGATTAATAAGTCCGGACCCTAAGATGAATACTGTGACTCAGCGATACAATGATGTAACGGCCCGCATCGATGTTGCGGCCCGAAAATCCGGCCGCGGTGCTGCGGATATCACCCTGGTGGCGGTGTCCAAGACTTTCGCTGCCGGAGACATTGAGCCGGTGCTTGAGCTGGGCCACCGTGTGTTTGGAGAAAACCGCGTGCAGGAAGCCCAGGGCAAATGGCCGGCATTGAAACAGGCCCATGCCGACACCCGCCTGCATCTGATCGGACCGCTGCAGACCAACAAGGCGCGCGAGGCCGTTGCCCTGTTTGACGCCATTGAAACGCTGGACCGGGAGAAGCTGGCGCGGATACTGGCAAAGGAGATACAGTCTGCCGGCCGCAGCCCGGAGCTTTTTGTCCAGGTGAACACCGGCAACGAACCGCAAAAGGCAGGCATCTTGCCGGAACAGGCGGATGCATTCCTGACATCGTGCACCGCGACCTATGACCTGACCATTGCCGGCTTGATGTGCATTCCGCCGTTCGATCAGGATCCGGTGCCGCATTTTGCCATGCTGGCCGAGATTGCCGACCGCAACGGCCTGGCACAGCTCTCCATGGGCATGAGCGGCGACTTTGAGACCGCCATTGAGCACGGCGCCACGCATGTGCGGGTCGGCAGTGCGATTTTCGGCAGCAGGGGATAGCTTGTCTAGCGGATGCGTAGGAACGTTCCGGGTCCGCAACGTAACAGCACCTGGCGCAGGTGTTGTTGCTGCAGCGCCACACAGCCTTGTGTCGCGCCCCCGTCCGGCGGGCGCAGGTGCATGAACACAGCGCTGCCTTTGCCCGGCACCGGCGGGGCGTCATTGTGACCGAGCACCACCAGCAGATCGTAAAGATGGTCCTGGCGCCACAATAACTCGTGGCTGTGGGGGCAGGGCAGTTTGACCGGCCTGTTGTAGTTGCGTGAAGCAGGGTCATCACACCAGCCGGAACCGGGAACGATCTGCCTTACCGGAAGAGCGGTAAGCGGGCGAACAACGCGATCGGGCCGGTACATGACATAGCGCAGCGGCCAGCGACCCGCCGGTGTCGTCCAGTCGCCTTCGGTCTTGTTGTGGCTGATGCCGGCTCTTCCGATGCTGCAGGCGAAGGCGATCGCACCTGTCGACAGGCTGGCGACGTGACCGTTGCCGGCGATATGCCTGATCGCGATATCCTGATCAAAAGTTCCCATGCGTGATCCCTGTTGCCCTTTGCAAAGCACACGGCATCAAACTAAAGTCATTTGCAATTGATAATTCCATCAGGACTACATGACTTATGAGTACCAAAAAGAAGATTCTCGTCGTCGATGACGACGATGCCCTGCGCGAAACCATTGTTGAGCAGTTTTCCCTGCACGACGATTTTTCAGTGACGGCAGTAAATGGCGGGTTACCCGCAGTCAATCATTTGAAATCCGAACTGGTTGACCTGGTTATCCTTGACGTGAACATGCCGGATCTGGACGGGCGCGAGGCCTGCAAGATCATGCGCAAGAACGGATATCGCGGTCCGGTCATCATGCTGACTGCAGAAAGTTCCGATGCCGATACGATTCTTGGCCTGGACGCCGGCGCCAATGACTATGTCATCAAGCCGTTCAAGTTCGCGGTTCTGCTCGCCCGTATCCGGTCACAGCTGCGTCAGCACGAGCAAAGCGAAGACGCGGTTTTCAAAATCGGGCCTTACACGTTCAAACCCAGTGCGAAACTTTTGATGCAGGACGACAACAAGAAAATCCGGCTAACCGAGAAAGAGACCTCGATCCTGAAGTTCCTGTACCGGGCCGGAGACCAGGTCATCGGCCGGGACGTGCTGCTGCATGAGGTCTGGGGATACAATGCCGGCGTGACGACCCATACGCTGGAGACCCATATCTACCGCCTGCGCCAGAAGATCGAGGCCGACCCGTCCCATGCCCAGTTGCTGGTCACGGAAGCTGGCGGGTACAAACTGGTTCCTTAGGGTCAGGACTCACTAAGTACACGGATCGTGTCACGGGTTCATTTTCGGCCATTAAATTGCTATACCACTTGAAAATCAGGTGTTTGCCCCTTGACTGCAACGAGCGGCAGGCAGCCTGATGCAAGTGGGACCAAATACCGACAGGCTGATTTATGGGCGTGCGCTCCGCCGTTGATCTGTTGAAGCAGATGCCGTTGTTTGCAGGTGTGGACGAAGCACATCTGCAGACGCTGGTGTTCTCGTCGGATGAACTGATCGTGCCGGCTGGACGCACGGTGTTCGAGGCGGGTGACCCTTCAACCAACGCGCTGATCATCAAGCAGGGTGAAGGCGTGGTCATCGATCCGGAGACCGGCGGGGTGCTGGCGCTGGCGGGACCCGGCGCCATGTTCGGCGAGCAGTCTCTGATTGCCGGCATTGCGCGCCAGGTAACCCTGAACGCAAAGACCGAGATCGAGGCCATCGTCATCGAGCAGTCGGTGTTCATGAGACTGTGCGGAGAGTTTCCGGAGGTCGGCATGCAAGTGCTCGAGGTGCTCAACCGCCAGCTGGCAGTGTGTTCCGGCGAGCTGAGCGAGGTGCAGAGCAGGTTCGAGGTTTCGCCGCTGGAGGAACTGCTCAGCGAAGAAGAAAACACCTGATGCATCGCTGACCAGGGTCGAACAGCTTGTCGATCTTCGATGGGCCGTTCCCTTTTTGGGATCGAACAGCTTGTCCATTTTCGATGGGCCGTTCTTCAGAACCTTCTTGCGGTGCGGCCGGGATGATGTGAGCAGCAGGTCAGGCGATGTCGACCAGGACAGGCACGTGGTCTGAAGGGCGTTCCCAGCCGCGCACGTCCTTCAGAATCGCTGCATTGCTGCACTTTTCCGTCAGGCCTTGCGAAACCCAGATATGGTCGAGCCGCCGGCCGCGGTCCGACGCCTGCCAGTCGCGTGACCTGTAGCTCCACCACGAATAGATCTTGCTCGGTTCCGGCATTTCGGCCCGGATCGGGTCATGCAGGTTGCAGGTGGCTTGGATATCCAGCAGCCGCTCGGTTTCCTGCGGCGTGTGAGAGACGATCTTCAGCAGCTGCTTGTGTGACCAGACATCGCTTTCAAGCGGGGCGACGTTGAAATCGCCGGTGAACACGTGGTCGCCGCTGCCGTTGGCCACATGCGTCGAGGTCCAGCCCTTCATCTCGTCGAGAAACGCAAGCTTGTGGCCGAACTTCGGATTGGTGTCCGGGTTCGGGTCATCGCCACCGGCGGGAATGTAAAGACTGTGCACGGTCAGGTTCCTGTCTGCCAGCCGGATACTGACATGGCGACCGTCGTTCTGCCCGCAAAACCGATGAACCTCCATGTGGTCGAACGGAATGCGCGAGATGATGGCAACGCCGTGATGGCCTGACAGGCCGTTCTCGGCAATGTGCTCGTAGCCTAGCGGGGCAAACTCGGATGTCGGGAACTGGCCCGGCGGGCACTTGGTTTCCTGCAGGCAGACAATGTCCGGCTGATGTTCCTCAAGCAACCGGTTTACAAGCCCCGCCCGCAACCGCACCGAGTTGATATTCCAGGTGGCGATCCTCAATGCTGGCACTATCTGTCAGAGCCAACCTTGCGCTCCTTGGCGCGCTTGACCACGAAAAGCTTCGGATCCGGTTCCACTTCCTTGTCCACATTGGTCAGCTGAACCGTGGTGCGCTGGCCCTTGCCGTCAAGGATGATCCACTGCACCAGATCGTTGGCTTCGCGGTCGAACACCATGGTCAGCTGTCCGGCGACAAGCTGATCTTTTTCTTCCATGGTGACAGCGATCAGATTGTCCTGGGATTCAACTTTCAGGATGACGGCCTGCTCGAACAGATTGACCTCACCGGCCAGCACCAGTTTGAGCGGCGTTGCCGACAGCGGGTACTGGTCGTCCTTCTTGCGCTTGGTGTTCTTCACCGTGACCCAGCGGCCGTCCGAGACGACCAGCAGCGGGCTGGGCGGGGCATACTCAAACCGCATCTTGCCGGGCTTCGAAATGTAGAACACGCCGTTGGCGACCTGTCCGCGCGGGCTGGTCTGGGTGAACTCGCCCTTCATGTTCACGATTTCATTCAGGTAGGTGTTGAGGTGCGTGACCGCCTCGTTTTGTTCTTCGGACAATTGTGCTGCAGCCTGCGCCACGCCCGGATTTCCAGGCACCACGGTCACGACCGGGGCCAGCAGGCAGAGACCCATGAAAAAAGCAAGGCGCGCGGATTTCTTAGTCAACGGATGTCCTCCAGTGGATTCGGCGGCAATTTGCCGGAAAAGATATGTCTTCATCTGCGTGTAACACGGCGACAATGGGGCGGCATAGATAAGATTTGCGTGTTCTGACCTTGATCAGCCCATGTCTTCGCCGACCAATATTTCACGCTTGCCGGCGTGATTCGCAGCAGAAATCAGGCCTTCGTCCTCCATGCGCTCGATCAGGCTTGCCGCCTTGTTGTAGCCGATGGACAATCTGCGCTGGATATAGCTGGTGGAAACCTTGCGGTCGCGCAGCACAACGGCAACCGCCTTGTCATACTGCTCGTCGCCGGAATTGCCGCCCGGAGCGCCGCTGTCGAAACCGCCGCCGCCGTCCTCACCGGTATCCTCAGTAACCGCATCGACATAATCCGGTGCACCCTGGGTCTTCAAATAAGCAACCACCTGTTCGACCTCGTCATCCGACACAAACGGCGCATGCAGCCGCGAGATGCGTCCGCCGCCGGCCATGAACAGATTGTCGCCCTGGCCGAGCAGCTGTTCGGCACCCTGTTCGCCCAGAATGGTGCGGCTGTCGATCTTGGACGTGACCTGGAAGCTAATGCGGGTCGGGAAGTTGGCCTTGATGGTGCCGGTAATGACATCCACCGACGGGCGCTGGGTGGCCATGATGACGTGAATGCCGGCCGCACGCGCCATCTGCGCCAGGCGCTGCACGGCGCCTTCGATGTCTTTTCCGGCCACCATCATCAGGTCGGCCATTTCATCGATGATGACAACGATGTAGGGCAGTGGCGACAGGTCCATCTGCTCTTCTTCATAGATCGGCGCGCCGCTTTCCGGATCGAACCCGGTCTGGATCTGGCGGGTGAACACTTCGCCCTTTTTCGTCGCCTTCTCGGCGCGGGCGTTGTAGCCGTCGATATTGCGCACGCCAAGCTTGGACATCTTGCGATAGCGCTCTTCCATCTCGCGGACCGCCCACTTCAGCGAGACAACGGCCTTGTGCGGGTCGGTCACCACCGGTGCGAGCAGGTGCGGAATGCCCTCATAGACCGACAGTTCAAGCATCTTCGGATCGATCATGATCAGCTTGCACTTGTCGGGCGGCAGCCTGAACAGCAGCGACAGTATCATGGTGTTGATGCCCACCGACTTGCCGGATCCGGTTGTACCGGCGATCAGCAGATGCGGCATGCGGGCAAGGTCGGCAAGGGTTGGCTCACCGCCAATGTCCTTGCCGAGCGCCATGGCCAGTTTCTGCTTGGTCTTCTCGAAATCCCGGGACGCCAGCAGTTCGCGAAGATAAACGGTCTCGCGGTTCGAATTGGGCATTTCGATGCCGATGGCATTGCGCCCCGGGACGACCGCGACGCGAACTGAAATGGCACACATGGAACGTGCGATATCGTCGGCCAGGCCGATAACTCGGGATGACTTGATGCCGGGTGCCGGCTCGAGTTCGTACAGGGTGACCACCGGACCGGGCCGGACATTGATGATTTCGCCGCGAATGCCGAAATCTTCAAGCACGCCTTCCAGCATGCGGGCGTTTTGCTCGAGGGCATCGGCAGACAGCTGAGTGGTCTGACCGGATGTTTCAGGTTCCGCCAACAGGCTGAGTGGCGGCAGCTGGAATTCACCATTGTTCGGCAGCATGTCGGGCTGCATGTCCTTGGCAATCCGCGACCCCTGCTTGACCGGTTTGGCCGCCGGTTGAACGCGGCTGGCGGGAGCTGCGGGTGCAGCGATTCCCACCGGCTTGGCGGGAACATCGAGAGATGGTTCGACAGCATCGGCCTGGTCGGCAGGATCGCTACGGCTGAGCCGCGGCTCGATGCGGTTGTCGCTCAGCGGGGCGCTTCTGGCCAAAAATGCCGGGATGGGCTTTGCCTCAGGGTCTGCGACGGGGCCGGCTTGCGCAGCCTGTCTGCGATTCTTCAAGCGGCTCAACAGGCCGGTTTCGCGCCCCGCTTCAGGTTCGCGGCGCAGATTTTCGGCCAGCCGGCGCCGTGGCCTTGCCGGTTCTTCATCTTCTTCGGCCTGGTAGCGGTCGCGCAGGCTGCCGACGCTGTGGGCGAGGCGGGTTGATACATTGAGCGCTGTCGAGCCGATCATCACCGTCGGCTTCTTGATCGATTTCAGGGCGCGCAGCGCCTGCGATGGAGAACTGCCCAGTGCCAGCAGTGCCGTCCATACAAACACCGTCAATGCAACAATGAAACCGGCAAATGTGGCAATCGAGCCGAACCCGAGCACGCGTGGCAGGGATGTCAGAAGCATGGCGCCGCTGTCACCGACAACGCCACCGAACCCCGGACCGATCGGCCAGTTGTCGGAAATCGGCAGAAATGCGAGTACGACAGCGGACGACACAATGGCGGCGAACCAGGATGGTGCGCGGGTCTGCCAGTTGCCGAGCCGGTTATGGGATATCAGGGTGATTGCCCAGAACGCCGGGATGCCGATGATCACCGAGTTGGACAGCGCGAACCAGCTGATCAGCTTGTCAGCGATGATCGCGCCGGGATAGCCAAGTGCATTGCGAACGTGGGTTTCAACCGCGTTGCTCCATGACGGGTCGCTGGATGACCACGTCGCCAGGGCGACGGTCAGTGCGACCAGGCAGGCCAGCAGTACGAGACCCTGCAGTTCCATAACCCGCCGGCGGACAAACAGCTTCAGCCCCTGTGGAATGGTTGCCTGGGCAGGCTTTGCAGTACGGCTTCGAGGCATATTGGAACTTCCGGTTATACGCAGATCAACTGGCTGAAAAGCGGGCTTCAGCCGCAACAAGAACACTTGGCCGCGATTGTGGGCCGGGCATGGTTAAGTTGTCGTTAAGTTTTGACAGGATGCGGACAATGAAAAACCCCGGAAGCTGAACTGCTTCCGGGGTGAATTCGAACGCCGGCGATGACGTCCGGGCTATGTTGCAGGATCTAGATTGCGGATCCGCCGCGGGCAAATTCCGGATAGGCCTCAACACCTACCTCGCCCTTGTCGAGACCTTCAAGCTCCTCTTCGGGGCTCACCCTGATGCCGATGGTTGACTTGAGGATCAGCCAGACGGCGGCACTTGCCACTGACACGAAGATGCCGACGGCAATAACGCCGACAGCTTGTGCGTAGAAGGTGGCATCGCCATTGGTCAAAGGCACGGCCATGGTGCCCCAGATGCCGGCGAACAGGTGCACCGGGATGGCGCCGACCACATCGTCGATCTTCAGCTTGTCAAGCAGGGGAACGGTGAACACAACGATCGCACCGCCGATGCCGCCAATAATGATGGCCATGATCGGCGACGGCGTCAGCGGTTCCGCGGTGATCGCGACAAGGCCCGCCAGGGCACCATTGAGTGCCAGGGTGACGTCGATTTTCTTGTACACGATCTGGGTCAGCACGACGACCACGACAACACCGGCGGCCGCCGCCAGGTTGGTGTTCACGAAGATACGCGACACGGACGAGGCATCGGAAATCGTTCCCATTGCAAGCTGCGAACCGCCGTTGAAGCCGAACCAGCCGAACCACAGGATGAAGGTGCCGAGCGTTGCCAGCGGAATGCTTGATCCCGGGATCGGGTTGATACGGCCATTTTCGCCGTACTTGCCGGCTCGGGCACCGAGGATGATGGCGCCCATGAGAGCCGCCCAGCCACCCGTCGAGTGAACCAGTGTGGATCCGGCAAAGTCAGAAAAGCCGATGCCATCGAGCCAGCCTGCGCCCCACTCCCAACTGCCCTGGATCGGATAGATGATGCCGGTCAGGATCGCGGTGAAAATGAGAAACGGCCAGAACTTGATGCGTTCAGCAATGGTGCCGGACACGATGGATGCGGTGGCGGCACAGAACACCATCTGGAAGAACCAGTCTGAGCCAGCTGCATAAGAGCCGGGGTCGGCATCGGTGGCCGGAATCACTTTCGGCGTCGGAGTGCCGATCCAGCCGCTGCCGGCCGTGACCCCGTCATACATCAGGTTGTAGCCGACGACCCAGAACATCAGGCCGGCAACCGAGTAGAGACTGATGTTCTTGAGGCACTGCATGGAGACGTTCTTTGAGCGCACCAGGCCTGCCTCGAGCATGGCGAAGCCGGCCGCCATGAACATGACCAGGAAGCCGCCGATGAGGAACAGCAGGGTTGAGAAGATGTATTTCACATCTTCGGTGGCTTCGGTGCTGGCCTGTGCGTACGCGGCGTCGCTGCCTGCAACTGCGGCAATTGCCAGTGCTCCGGCCAGTGCGAATTTTTGATAAAGCTTCATGTTGGTTGCCCTCACAGTGCTTCTTCGCCGGACTCGCCGGTGCGGATGCGCACGGCACTGTCCAGGTTCAGAACGAATATCTTGCCGTCTCCGATCTGGCCGGTACGGCCGGATTCGGTGATGGTTTCCACAGCCTTGGCTGCCAGCTTGTTTTCAAGTGCAAGCTCGATCTTGATCTTGGGCAGGTAAGACACTTCGTACTCGGCACCACGGTAGATCTCCGTGTGACCTTTCTGGCGCCCATGCCCCTTAACCTCGCTCACGGTCATGCCCTCAACGCCGATGGCGGACAGTGCGGCGCGCACTTCCTCCAGCCGATGAGGCTTGATGATCGAGATGATGTATTTCATTTGCATCTCCCATGTTACCCATCGCCACCGGCCTCGAGCCGGCAGCGTCAATGGAGATGCTTTTCAAGGGGCATGCCAAACTGCATGTTCTTTGTAACGCTCTGAATTAACTTATGAAAATTCAATCTTGCAGAAACTCGACCTGTGTGTATTGCTCAAAATATATGCAATGCAGATTTATTGCCTAAATATTAGGCTTCATTGGTTTTGATGAATCCCTGCTGTACGACACTGGCTGCCAGGGTGCCGGTTCGGTTGAAAATGTTGAGCCTGCCCAGGCCCATTGCGGCTTCATTTCCCATCGCCTCGTGTCTCATCAGCAGCCAGTCTGAAAAGTCAGGCGGATTGTGTATCCAGAGCCCGTGGTCGAGGCTTGCCATGCTGATCTCCGGGTCGAAGAAATTCCGGCCGTGGGGATGCAGGCTGCCGTTGAGCACGGTCATGTCGGACAGATAGGCCAGCAGTGTCCATGACAGATCGGCAGGCGGCAGTTCAGCAGATCGAAGCCTTGCCCATGTCAGGCCCGACTCAGGGCGGTTCGGATCCGGGTGCATGAACAGCTGGTGGTTGACCGGCCGCAGTTCGAAAACCTTTTTGCGGGCCAGGTAGGT
>JBCCVY010000062.1:0-12459 GCA_039194725.1 Pseudomonadota bacterium | reverse complement strand
GCCGGCACCGATCAAGGAACTGATCGACTGGGATCAGCGCCGGCTTGATGTGGAGGTGAAATACGCCCAGGTGGTGGAGCAGTTTGATATCGAGGACATTCTCGATGAAAAGCTGCAAGCCTTGCCTGACGAAGCGGTTCCGCCACTTGCATTCCCCATTGAAGTCAACAATCTGACTGTCACGGATGACACCGGCACCACACTTTTGAGCCGAGCTCGGTTGACGATTTCTGCCGGCACCAGCCTGGCGGTCGTCGGGCAGTCAAACTCCGGCGCCGACGTGCTCGCCGACACGATTGTCCGGCTTTACCTGCCAGACAGCGGTTCGGTGAGTTTCGGTGGTGCTGACCTAATGGATATTGGAGAGAGCGTCATCGGGCGGCGTGTCGGCTATGCTGCCGGTGATATCTTCCTGCCGCAGGGCAGTCTGCGTGACAGCCTGCTTTATGCCCTCAAACACCAGCCTGTCGAGGAGCGCACCTATGAAGGTCCCGATGCGCTCAGCAGGCAACGGTTTCTCAATGAGGCGGAAATCACCGCCAACAGTAAGCTGGACATCGATGCCGACTGGTTGTTGATCGACAATGACCCTGAAACAAGCGGAGAAGGCATGGCCATCCATAAGCGCCTGGTGGAGGTGCTGTGTGCGGCCGGCCTTGAAGATGACGTGTTCAATCTCGGATTGCGGGGCAAGGTCGACCCGGACACCAATCCGCACTTTGCAGACAAGATTCTTGCGGCTCGCCATGCCCTGCGGCTGCATATTGACGAAGAGAAGATGTCCGAGCTGGTTGAACTGTTTGATCCGGAACAGTTTGCCGTGCAGGCGACAATTGGCGAAAACCTGCTGTTTGGCACCCCTGTCGGGGATGAGTTTGCGGCCCGGAACCTGGCGCAGAACGAATACTTCCGCTCGGTCTTACGCGATGCCGGCCTTGAGGACATGTTGCTTGCCAAGGGCGTTGAACTGGCCGAGACGACCATTGGCCTGTTTCAGGACCTGCCGCCGGACCATGAGTTTTTCAATCAGATCACCTTCATGGATGCTGAACGCCTGCCCGAGTATGCGGGCCTTCTGAAACGTGCCAAGCAGGCCGGCGAGACCGCCCTGACGCTGGATGAGCGCTACATGCTTATTGAACTGACGTTCTCCTATGTAGAGCCGCGCCACCGCATGGGGCTGGTCGACGAGGAGCTGCAGGATCGGGTTCTGGATGGCCGCAACCGGTTCAAGTCCGGGTTGCCGGAGAAGCTTGCCGGCAGCATCAGTTTCTACGATCCGGAAACCTACAATGTCGCCGCTTCGGTTCAGGATAACCTGTTGATGGGACGTGTGGCGCATGGCATCGCCCGAGCCCCGCAGCGGGTGTTCGAAGTGATGTCTGCGACGCTGAAAGAGATGCAGTTGCGTGATGAGATACTGGACCTGGGCCTGGAGTTCGACATTGGCTCCGCCGGCAAGCGGCTCAGTTCCGTGCAGCGGCAAAAGCTGGGTCTGGCGCGGGCGCTGATCAAGCAGCCGGACCTGCTCGTCCTGAACCGTCCGCTCAGTGCGCTTGATGGTCGCCAGCAAGCCGCAATCCTGGGCGACGTGATGAACTATGTCGCACGGCAGTCAAGAAGACCCGCCATTGTGTGGGTAGTTTCGGATGCGGCACTGGCGTCGGATTTTGATGAGATATGTGTAATGGCAGGTGGTAAGATACTTGAAACCGGCAAGCGAGAAACACTGTTGAAAAGTGGCGGTGCCTATTCAAAAGTGCTGGCAGAGTAGCAGCAGCGATCTGCGCCAAACGGGAGAAAACTATGGCGCTCAATGAAGAAGTGGAAATGCTTGGCAATGTGTCACTGTTTGCCGGGCTGCAACCCAGCCAGTTGAAGTTGCTGGCCGTTACATCCCAACGCCTGACTTTCACGGAAGGCGATATGCTGTTCCACCAGAATGATTCCGGCGACGCGGCCTATGTGGTGCTGTGCGGCGACGCAGAGGTCATTGTCGAAATCGAAGGCAGCGATGTGGTTGTGGCGACGCTTGGGAAGAATGCCATTATCGGCGAAATCGCGATTTTGTGCGACGTGCCGCGTACGGCGAGCGTGAGAGCGGCGACCCGCCTGGAAACACTGTGTATCGAAAAGGAGCAACTGCTCAAGCTGCTGCAGGAGTTTCCCTCCATGGCCATCGACTTGATGAAAGTGCTGGCCGAGCGCCTTGCGGTAACGACGGCCGACTTGTCGGCGGCGCGGGCCGAACTCAACAAACTGTCCAACTGACAAGCGGTTGAGTATGCGTATTGCCATCGCAGGGGCTGGTCCGGCCGGATTGTATGCTGCCATCCTGATCCGGCGCGCGCGGCCGGACATCGACATATCCGTGTTCGAGCAAAACCCGAAAGATGCGACTTTTGGGTTTGGCGTGGTGTTTTCCGATCAGGCGCTGGGGTTCCTGCGCGAGGACGACCCGGAAACCGCAGCGCTGATAGAGCCGCATATGCAGCGCTGGACCGATATCGCGGTAGTGCACAAGAACCAGTGCATCGCCATAGACGGGGTCGGGTTTTCGGCCATTGGACGGCTGGACCTGCTCAGGCTTCTGCAGCAGCGTGCCGCGCAACTGGGCATTATCCCGGTCTATAACTCCCGCATCGAGGCCACGGACGCGCTTGGCCCGGCGGACCTTATCATCGGGGCCGATGGTCTCAATTCGGTGGTCAGGACATCGGCGCCGGAGGAGTTTGGCGAGCGTATCGAGACATTGTCCAACCGGTTTATCTGGTATGGAGCGGATTGTGAGTTCGATGCCCTCACCCAGAGCTTTGTCGAGACCCGGCTGGGCAGCTTCAATGCCCATCATTACCGCTATCAGGCAGGGCGTAGCACGTTCATCATCGAAACCACCGATGCAATCTGGCATCAGGGCGGGTTTGCGGATCTCGACGCAGCGGAAACGAAAAGCGTTTGCGAAGACCTGTTCGGCGATGTTCTGGGCAGCGCGCGGCTGGTAGACAACAACTCCGTGTGGCGGCAGTTCCCCAACCTTAGGTGTGAACGCTACCACTCGGGCAACAAGGTCCTGGTGGGGGATGCCCTGCATACGGCGCATTTTTCAATCGGTTCGGGTACCAGGCTGGCGCTGGAAGATGTGATTGCGCTGGTCGATGCACTGAAAGCCAGTGACTGGGACATTGCCACCGCATTGCCGGCTTTCCAGGAAGTCCGCAAGCCGGCCTTGCAGAAAATCGTCGATGCAGCTGCGAGATCGGCCCGCTGGTATGAGGCGTTTGACCGGCACATGACGCTTGAGCCATGGCCGTTTGCCCTGGCTTACATTCGGCGCGCCGGCCGGCTGGATGCTGAAAAGCTGCGTCGTTTCGCACCGGGATTCACGGCGGAACTTGAAGCGCACGGCGTTTCGCTGTCTATTTGATGCAGCAACCCAGTCCATCGAAGCGAGATTGACCATGACCCAGGCACCGGCTGCAAACGCCGCCCAGCGCGAAGCATTCTATAAGGCCATTGAACCGGAGAGCATGACAGCGCTGTGGTCGGTGATGGGGGCCATCATCACACCGGAGCCCAAAAGCGAATGCGTGCCGTTCATGTGGCAATACGACAAGGTGCGCTCGAGGTTGCTGGAAGCCGGTGACCTGATCACGGCGAAAGAGGCTGAACGCCGGGTGCTGATCCTGGAAAACCCCGGGTTGAAGGGCACGTCGAAATGCACCACGTCACTGTATTGCGGCGTGCAGCTTGTCATGCCCGGCGAAGTGGCACCGGCGCACAGACACACCCAGTCGGCATTGCGGTTTGTGCTGGAAGCGTCGGGCGGTCATACGGCGGTCGGCGGCGAGAAAACCGAAATGCATTACGGCGATTTCGTCATCACGCCGAACTGGGAATGGCACGATCATGGCAATGACAGCGCCGATCCGGTGTTCTGGCTCGACGGTCTTGATATCCCGCTGGTGCAGTTTCTGGATGCTTCATTTGCCGAAGGGTTCGGTGAGGATCAGCAGCCGATCAGCAAGCAGCAGGGAGACTCTAATGCCCGCTACGGCGCGAACATGCTGCCGCTGGGCTATGAGAAAGTGACGCCGACATCGCCGATCTTCAATTATCCTTATGAACGTTCGCGCGAGGCGCTTGAACAGATGAAGCGGCAGGAAGAGTGGGATCCCTGCCATGGCCTGAAGATGCGCTATGTCAATCCGGTCGACGGTGGCTGGGCCATGCCCACCATCGGCACCTGCCTGCAGTTGCTGCCGAAAGGGTTCACCTCGCAGGCCTACCGGTCAACCGATGCAACGGTGTTCGTCGGCGTGGAGGGCACCGGCCGCCTCATCGTGGACGGCGATGCTTACGACTGGTCGCCGCGCGACGTTGTCGTGGTGCCGTCCTGGCGCGAGGTTGTGCACGAAACGTCCGAAGACGCGGTGCTGTTCAGTTACTCCGACCGGCCGGTGCAGGAGAAATGCGGCCTGTGGCGCGAACGTCGCGGCAACAACTAGGTCCCCGTGCACGAGACCAGTTTTCCGCCGAACCGGTCGAGTATGGCAAGGCATCGGTCTAGCTGGTCCGGTTCAACAAGCTCACCGGGAAGCCGATCAGTCGGCCGGCAGATCGACAGTGTTCCAGAACTGTTGATGCCCCGTGCTGTTTGCCGGATCCAGTATTGTTCATCTGCGTCGGTCGTGACAGCATGACAGTCTGCTTTGTCAAACAGCGAATCTTGGGGAAACGATGAGCAAGCAACTCGATTTGATTTATCTCTACTCGACGCCACATGGTCGCATCAGCAGGCTGCAATGGTGGATCGGCCTGGGTGTCCTGTTTGTCATCTTTCTGTTGAGTGACTTCCTGTTGGGAAAGGAAGGCTTGATACCGGTGCTTATGGGCATAGCTATCTGGTTTGCCGGCATCATGATGCATATCAAGCGTTGCCATGACCGGGGCAAGTCTGGCTGGTGGTGCCTGCTGCTGTTTATTCCGATTATAGGTTTTATCTGGGCGGTGATTGATCTTGGCATTCTGCCCGGAACTCAAGGTGACAATGAGTACGGGCCGGACCCGCTGGAAACCACATAACCTCGATAACTGTAAAGCCTGTTGCGCCCAGGTGTTTTGCGCGACATCTGCGTCGCACTTGACTTTGCACGTCGTTTCATTGTTAATTTAACGTACGTTCATTTAATTAAAGAGATCGCAATGGCGCGTACCACTGGTAGCATCGGTGTTGAAACAGCTGAGCGGATTCGCACAGCGGCCGAGCAACTGTTCGCCGCGCGCGGCTTTGCCGCTGTCTCCATGCGCGAAATTGCCGGGGCAGTGGGGGTGCAGGCAGCGGCGCTCTACAATCATTTTTCCAACAAGCAGGCGTTGCTGGAAGACCTGCTGGTGACGCATATGGACAGCCTGATCGCGGCCTGGCAAGCCGAGGCCGCCGCAGATGAGACCGCCGGCAAGGCGCTGGAGCGGTTTGCACGGTTTCACATTCGCTACCACGTGGAGCGGTCGGATGCGGTGTTCATCTCGTATATGGAGCTTCGCAACCTGGAGCCGGACAACTTCCGGCGGGTCGAAACCTTGCGCAAATCCTATGAGGGTTTTGTTGTCGACATTCTCGAAGCCGGACGCGCCAGCGGCGAATTTGAGCTGACCGACACGCGGATCACCGCCATGGCCATCATCGCCATGCTGACCGGGGTCAATACATGGTACCGGTCGCGTGGGCGGCTGTCGCTGTCCGAAATCGAGGATATATACACGACGATGGTGTTGCGCAGTGCCGGTGCGCAGCAAAAGGAGGCATCATGTTTGGCAGCGGAATGAATTTCGGTCTCGGCGAGGACGTCGACGCGCTTCGCGACATGGTGCATCGCTGGGCAGGCGACAACCTTGCCCCGCGCGCGGCCGAGATTGACGAGAGCAATGAAGCACCTGAAGACCTGTGGCCGCAGATGGGTGAACTGGGCCTGCTGGGCATTACCGCCGATCCGGATTTCGGCGGCAGCGGCATGGGATACCTGGCGCACGTGGTTGCGATGGAAGAAATCAGCCGGGCGTCTGCCTCGGTGGGATTGAGTTATGGCGCCCACTCCAATCTGTGCGTGAACCAGATCAATCGCTGGGGCAGCGAGGAACAGAAAACCAGGTATCTTCCCAAGCTGTGTTCAGGTGAGCACTTCGGTGCGCTGGCCATGTCTGAACCCGGCTCCGGTTCCGATGTGGTGTCGATGAAACTGCGTGCGGAGAAGCGCAATGACCGCTTTATCCTCAATGGTAACAAGATGTGGATCACCAACGGACCCGATGCTGAGACCCTGGTTGTCTACGCCAAGACCGATGCGGACGCGGGTCCCAAGGGAATAACCGCATTCCTGATTGAAAAATCCATGACCGGGTTTTCCACCGCCCAGAAACTTGACAAGCTCGGCATGCGCGGTTCCAACACATGCGAACTGGTGTTTGAAGATTGCGAGGTTCCTTATGAAAACGTGCTGGGCGAGGAAGGCCAGGGTGTGAAAATACTCATGTCGGGCCTCGACTACGAGCGCGTTGTGCTGGCCGGCGGGCCGCTCGGGATCATGGCCGCCTGCATGGATGTGGTGGTGCCCTACAGCCACGAGCGCAAACAGTTCGGCAAGTCGATTGGCGAGTTTCAGCTGATGCAGGGCAAACTGGCCGACATGTACACCACCATGAATGCCTGCCGCGCCTATGTGTATTCGGTGGCCGCAGCGTGTGACCGCGGCGAGACAACACGCAAGGATGCCGCCGGGTGTATTCTCTATGCAGCCGAAAAGGCAACCTGGTGTGCGCTCGAAGCCATCCAGGCGCTCGGCGGCAACGGCTATATCAATGAATACCCGACCGGTCGTCTGCTGCGTGACGCCAAGCTGTACGAGATAGGCGCCGGCACATCTGAAATCCGGCGCATGCTGATCGGGCGCGAAATGTTCGAGGAAACTGGGTAATGGCTATTCTGAAGCCGTCGGCCCCGACCCGCGGCGAGGCCTATGACGGCAACCGCAAGGCGATGCTCGAGGCCCTGGCGGTTATTGAAGATGCCGTCAAGGTGGCACTCGATGGCGGCGGTGACGCGGCGCGCGAAAGGCACGTGTCGCGTGGCAAGATCCTGCCGCGCGAGCGGGTGGCGAGGCTGCTCGATCCCGGTTCGCCGTTTCTTGAAGTGGGTGCGACGGCAGCCCATGCCATGTATGACGGCGCCGCGCCATGCGCCGGCATGATTGCCGGTGTCGGCCGGGTCGAAGGCCGCGAAGTGATGATTGTCGCCAACGATGCCACGGTTAAGGGCGGAACATATTATCCGCTCACCGTGAAGAAGCACCTGCGGGCACAGGAAATCGCCCAGGCCAGTCATCTGCCGTGCATTTACCTGGTGGATTCCGGCGGCGCCAATCTGCCCAACCAGGACGAAGTGTTTCCCGACCGTGACCATTTCGGGCGCATCTTTTTCAACCAAGCCAACATGTCGGCCCGCGGCATTGCCCAGATCGCGGTGGTCATGGGCTCATGCACGGCGGGCGGAGCCTATGTGCCGGCGATGTCGGACGAATCGATTATCGTCAAGGAACAGGGCACGATTTTTCTGGCAGGTCCGCCCCTGGTGAAAGCAGCCACCGGGGAGGTTGTCACGGCGGAGGACCTCGGTGGTGCCGACGTGCATACGCGGTTGTCCGGCGTGGCCGATCACATGGCCATGGACGATGCCCATGCGCTCGAGCTTGCGCGCCGTGCCATTGCCAACCTCAACTGGCACAAGCAGGTGTCGGTCAGGCTGCAGAAACCGGAAGACCCGCTTTACGATCCGGACGAACTGATGGGTGTTGTGCCGGGCGACCTTAAAACCCCTTATGACATCCGCGAAGTTCTGGCGCGGATCGTCGACGGATCACGGTTTGACGAGTTCAAGGCACGCTACGGCCCGACGCTGGTGACGGGTTTTGCCCACATCCACGGCATCCCGTGCGGCATCATCGCCAACAATGGCGTCTTGTTTTCAGAGAGTGCCACCAAGGGTGCCCATTTTGTCGAATTGTGCTCGCAGCGGCGAATCCCGCTGGTGTTCCTGCAGAACATCACCGGCTTCATGGTGGGCAGGTCATATGAGGCCGGCGGGATCGCCAAGGACGGCGCCAAGCTGGTGACTGCGGTGTCAACCACTTCGGTGCCAAAGGTGACATTGATGGTCGGCGGGTCCTTCGGGGCCGGCAATTACGGCATGTCGGGACGTGCGTATGATCCGCGTTTCCTGTGGTCGTGGCCGAACAGCCGGATTTCGGTGATGGGCGGTGAGCAGGCCGCCGGCGTGCTGGCGACTGTCAGGCGTGACGGCATCGAGCGCAAGGGTGGTGAGTGGTCGGCCGAAGAAGAAGCGGCGTTCCGCAAGCCCATTGCGGAACAGTTCGAACACCAGGGGCATCCGCTGTACGCCTCAGCGCGGCTTTGGGACGACGGCGTCGTCGACCCGCGCCGGACGCGCGACGTGCTCGGCCTGTCGCTGTCTGCAGCACTCAATGCGCCGATACAAGAGACCCGCTTCGGCGTGTTCAGGATGTGAGGACGGACAGGTGTTCAGCAAGATACTCATAGCCAACCGGGGCGAGATTGCGGTGCGCATCATGCGCACCGCAAGGCGGATGGGTGTGGCAACGATTGCCATCTATTCGGACGCGGATGCCGGGTCCCTGCATGTGGCGGAGTCAGATGAGGCGGTGCGGGTCGGCCCGGCGCCGGTTGCCGACAGCTATCTACAGGCCAAGGCCATTGTCGACGCGGCCAAGACCACCGGCGCCGAGGCCATTCATCCCGGATATGGGTTTCTGTCCGAAAACCCTGATTTTGTCGCGCAGGTCGAAAAGGCAGGACTGGTGTTCATCGGTCCGTCGGCCGATGCCATCCGAGCCATGGGCCTGAAGGATGCCGCCAAGGCGCTGATGGAAAACGCCGGTGTGCCGGTGGTGCCCGGCTATCATGGTGAACGGCAGGAACCGGAATTTCTGAAACAGCAGGCCGACGATATCGGCTATCCGGTGCTGATCAAGGCGCGTGCCGGCGGCGGCGGCAAGGGCATGCGAAAGGTCGATGGCCCTGACCAGTTTGCCGACGCACTGGCTGGAGCGCAGAGGGAAGGCAAGGCAAGTTTCGCCGATGACCGGGTGCTGATCGAGAAGTATGTGAGTTCGCCGCGGCACATCGAGATACAGGTGTTCGGCGACGATCATGGTGATGCGGTGCATCTGTTTGAGCGCGACTGTTCCTTGCAGCGCCGCCATCAGAAGGTGATCGAGGAAGCACCGGCACCGGGCATGACAGAGGAGATGCGGGCCGCCATGGGCGATGCCGCCGTCAAGGCGGCCAGGGCCATCGGGTATTCAGGTGCCGGCACGGTTGAGTTCATCGTTGACGGTTCGGACGGACTGCGGCCCGACCGGTTCTGGTTCATGGAAATGAACACGCGCCTGCAGGTCGAACATCCCGTGACGGAAGCCATCACCGGGCTTGACCTGGTCAAACTGCAGCTTCGGATTGCAGCCGGCGAGCCATTGCCTTTTGAGCAGTCCGACCTTGCCATAGACGGTCATGCCTTCGAGGCACGGCTTTATGCGGAAGATGTTGCCAAAGGTTTCCTGCCCGCGATCGGCACCCTTGATCATCTTCGGTTTTCAGACTCAGCGCGCAATGACACCGGCGTTCGGGAAGCGGATGAGATCACCCCGCATTACGATCCGATGATTGCCAAAGTCATTGTGCATGGGCATTCGCGGGACGAGGCGCTTGCCAAAATGCGGGCAGCGCTCGCCGATACCCGGATAGCCGGTACGGTGACCAACAAGGCCTTCCTGTCGGCCCTGTGCAGGCATGAGGGATTTTCCTCAGGAGATGTCGACACCGGGCTGATCGAGCGTGATCTGGCGCAACTGGTGCATGAGGATGAGACCTCTATGCTGGCCCAGGCAGTGGCGGCGATTGCTGCGCTGGAGCTGGCCGGTGATGCAGACCACTCGGACCCGTGGAGTTCGCTGCCGGGCTGGCGGATCTGGGGTGCAGCCCAGCACTTCGTGAAGCTGGTGCAGGGGGCTGCCGTGTTTGATCTGCGTGTGTCGTTGCGCAACTCACGCGATTTCAAAGTTACATCGCAAGCCGATGCCGTCAATGTGTCGCTGGTGGCACGGGCACCCGGCAGGATGATTGTGGACGGACACGCCCAGCCACTGCGTTTTGCGGTTTCAAAGGTGTCCGGCCGGGTGGTCCAGGTAACCGTGTTCCTGAACGGGGATACGTTTGTGTTTGATGTGCCTGATGGCGTTACGGATGCCGGCGATGCCGCCTCTGGCGACGAAATACGTGCGCCTATGCCGGGGCTGGTCAAGCAGGTCAGAGTTGAAGCCGGCCAGCAGGTTTCGAAGGGCGAGGCGCTGACCGTGCTGGAGGCCATGAAGATGGAACACACGTTGACCGCAGCCCGCGACGGTACTGTTGGCGAGATCTACGTTTCGGATGGTGACCAGGTCAGCGACGGTGATTTACTGGTTTCGCTGGTGGCGGAAAAGGAATAGCGTCTGTTCCAGGAGGTGCTGGCGATGAACGTTCAGCGAGGAAGACGCAGCGGCAGACGACAACCTGGAGCAGACACACCGGACCGGCAGGTGAATTACCGCAACCTGGTCAATCCGTTTCCACCCCAGGCGCTTTACTCCGACGACCAGATCGAGCGCATTCACGAGCTGGCCATGCAGGTGTTGGCGGAAATAGGCATTCGGGCATTGCTGCCACGTGCACGTGACACCTACCGGGCAGCCGGCTGCATCGTTGATGACGACACCATGATGGTGCGTATAGGCGATGAGATCGTCGAGGCTGCGATCGCTTCAGCTCCCGGTAATTTTGTGCTGCAGGCAAGCGACCCGGAAAACAACATAGCGCTGGGCGGCAAGATACTGAACTTCATGCCGGTGGGCGGGCCGCCAGGCTTTTCCGACCTTGATGGCGGCAAGCAGACCGGGACGCGCACGGCGGCGCGCAATTTCCTCAAGCTGTGCCAGCATTTCGATGTCATGCACGTGGCAGGTCCATGCGTTGAAGCCCAGGACCTGGCTCTGAACGAACGCCACCTGTGGATCAAGCTGGATCATCTGACGCTGACCAGCAAGGCCGTGTTCACCTGGGCGAGGGGGACGCCCCAGTCCATGGATGGGTTCGAGATGATCCGCATCGAGCGCGGGCTGACGCAAGACGAATTCAAGTCTGCTCATCACACCTACACCGTGATCAACACCAATTCACCGTTGCAACTCGACATCCCGATGCTCAACGGACTGATGGATTTTGCCGAACACAACCAGATCGTCGTCATCACGCCGTTCACCCTGTCCGGTGCCATGGCGCCGGTGACGATTTCCGGGGCGCTGGTGCAGCAGCACGCCGAATTTCTCGCCGCACTGGTCATCAACCAGCTTGTGCGGCCCGGGGCGCCGGTGGTCTACGGTGCTTTTACGTCCAATGTGGACATGAAGTCCGGCTCACCGGCGTTTGGGACGCCGGAGTACGTCAGGGCGGCTTGGGGATCGGGACAGCTGGCCAGGAAGCTTGGCCTGCCGTGGCGATCATCGGCGCCGACCGCGTCGAACGCACCGGATGCACAGGGCGCTTACGAAACCCAGCTTTCCCTGTGGGGTGCCATCCAGGGCGGCTCGAACTTCATCGCCCACACGGCCGGCTGGCTGGAAGGTGGGCTGACGGCGTCTTTTGAGAAGTTCATTCTCGATATTGAGGTCCTGCAGATGATTGCCGAGCTGTGCCAGCCGGCCAGGTTTGACGAAGACGAACTGGCGCTGGATGCCATTCGAGAAGTGGGGCCGGGCGGTCACTATTTCGGTTGCGCCCACACCATGGAGCGGTATTCGACGGCATTCTACAAGCCACTGGTGTCGGACTGGAGCAATTTCGGACAGTGGACGGAAAACGGATCCCTGACCGCGACGCAACGCGCCAATGCCATCTGGAAGAAACTGGTTGCCGATTTTGAACCGCCGGTGATGGATCCCGGCATTCGCGCCGAGCTGGACGAGTACATAGAACGCCGCATTGCGGCGGGCGGTGCGCTGCCGGAATCGTGAGGCTGGTGCCGGACATCAGCCTGCCATCCCGTGTCCATGTGCCGGGTTCCGGCAGCAGGCCCGACATGGTGCCGCTTGAACAGGCCAAAGCTCTTGCGCCGGCCGTTACCCGGGCGCATGACTGGCAGGACAATATAGCCTATCTTTACGGCCATGACCTGATGCGGGCTGGCTGTTACTGGGAGGCTCACGAGGTTTGGGAAACGGTCTGGCTGGCCACGCCAGCGAACGGGCCGGAACGGGTTTTGCTGCAGGCCCTGATCCAGCAGGCCAATGCACGGTTGAAGTCGGAGATGCGCCGCGAGAACGCCGCGGCGCGGCT
>JBCCVY010000061.1:0-12586 GCA_039194725.1 Pseudomonadota bacterium | reverse complement strand
GTTTCAATCCTCGCAAATTCGTGGCCGCGATCGGAAGCATATCGTAACAATTAATTTACGATAAAATATAGCCTGCAGTACATGGGGGACACAGGATTTGACGTGATACCATCCGCTCGATGGCCGAAGATCGTCGGCTCGAATACCCACGCTTGGGAGTCGGAAAATGATCGAGCGATTTACTGACCTGGCCGCGAATGAACGAGCTTTTCTGGCGTGGGTGCGTACGGCGGTTGCCATCATCGCGTTCGGCTTCCTGGTCGAGAAGTTCGAGCTCTTCCTGCATTATCTCGCGAGAGTGCGCACGGGGCAGGCACCCGATGCCGTCAAACCGCTAGCACCGCATTCGATCGACGCGGCACAGACCGTCGGTCTCCTCCTCGTCGGCCTGGGAATCGTCATGATCGCCATCGCGGCCATACGGTTTCTCACCCTGCGCCGACGCATTCGAGCGGAAGAGCGCATTGAGGCTGTCCCGATCACCATGGATATCTTCCTGTCGATCCTGCTGATCCTGATCCTCACTTTTCTGGCGATCTACTTTGTTCACACATTTGGAAGCATGATCTTGCGTTAGGCCTCCTTTGAACAACATCCTAACCCACTGCTAGCGCGTGATTTGGATGTGGCGCCGAGGGAGGTCAGGGGACTTGGGGCACCGATGAGTGTCGTCGACCCGTAACGATAGTGTGGTCAATTCGCCATATTCGATATGCGACCACAGGCTGCTATGATGAGCGTGCTATCTGATGCGGCAGATTGAACGGAAGGATTGAGGCGTGTCCCACGACGAAGTCACCAACAATCTGGACATCGATACGTCGAACCGGTTTTCGGATCAGCCTGATCCCACATGCCCTGATACTGGCGCCGATCCCGGGTCCATCCGGTCGATGCTCGCTGAGTGCGGAACCGAGAAATTCGCGCTACACGAGACCTATCTCAACAAACCCCTCGTCAAGGTCCTGCGCACGATCGGGTATGACCGGCATTACGTTTCCGGGCGCGGCGCGCATCTTTGGGACGCGGATGGCAACCGCTATCTGGACCTGCTGAGCGGCTGGGGCACGTTTGGAATCGGCCGCAACCATCCAACGGTCCGATCGATGCTGCATGAAGTGCTCGATCTCGATCTACCGAACCTGCCGCAGATGGACGTATCGCAATTGAGCGGCCTTCTGGCGCGGGAACTCGTCAAGACCATGCCGAGCGATCGCCTGGAGAAAGTCTTCTTTGCCAATTCGGGTGCGGAAGCCGTCGAGGCGGCGATCAAGTTCGCCCGTTTCGCCACGGGACGCGGCCGCATCGTCTGTTGCGACCATGCTTTCCATGGCCTGACCTATGGCGCCCTCTCCCTGACCGGTGGAGAGACGTTCCGGAAGGGATTTGGCCCTCTGTTGCCAACCGTCGATGCCGTTCCCTTCAACGATCTGCCGGCATTGGAGCGAGCGCTGGCCGCAGAGGACGTCGCGGCCTTCATCGTCGAACCGATCCAGGGCAAGGGCGTCAACATTCCGCCTGCCGGCTATCTGGCCGGCGCGGGCAGGCTGTGCAAAAAATACGGCACGCTTTTTGTTGTCGACGAAGTCCAGACCGGAATCGGGCGGACCGGCAAGTTTCTTGCAATCCAGCATGAAGACGGTATTGAGCCCGACCTGGTCATCCTGTCGAAATCCCTGTCTGGCGGCTACGTGCCGGTTTGCGCCGTGCTGATGAAGGACAACATCTACAACAAAGTGTTCTCGTCGCTCGACCGCGCGGTTGTCCATTCGTCAACGTTCGGCAAGTCCAACTTCGCCATGGCCGCCGCACTTGCCGCCATGACGGTGCTTGACGACGACGATCTGTGCGCCAATGCCACCGCCATGGGCAATCTGCTCGGTGAGCGGCTGTCCGACCTGGTGCCGAAATATGAGTTCATCAAGGAAGTTCGCTGGCGTGGTCTGATGCTGGCGGTCGAGTTCGGCAAGCCGAAATCCCTCAAGCTGCGTACAGCCTGGGCAACGGTCAACGGTCTCAATGAAGATCTGTTCTGCCAGGCAATCACCATTCCGCTGCTGGAGGATCATGCAATCCTCACGCAGGTTGCCGGCAACCGGATGACAACAATCAAGCTGATCCCGCCATTGACCATCAACGAGCAGGATGTGGATTGGTTTGTCTCCGGTTTCGACAAGGTCATGGCGGACCTTCACAAGTTTCCGGGCCCAGCGTGGGAAAGCCTGACCCGGATAGCGAAGAATGCGCTTTCGCGACCTGAAGAGAAGGCCAGGGCGACCGCATGACGACCGTCAAGCGTACGAAGCGTAATCCGGCTGCTCGCAAGAGTACTGTGGGAAAAAGGCCCAGCAAGACGGGCCCTAAGGCGGAGCCCGCACGGGATCTGCCGACCGCAACTTCTGGCGCATCGGCAAACGGCGTCAAAACACCGGAGAATACAGCCGGCATTGAAAGCAAAGGTTTTGTCGGGGCGCTGAAGTCGGGCGAAGCGTTTGCACGGGTCGCGCGGGCAAGCTGCAATCACGCATGGTTGGTTGTCCTTGGTTTTGTGGTGCTGGCGATGTTGGGCGCAGGCCTGGCCGCAACCAGGCTCAAAGTCGACACTGACCCGGGCCTGATGATCTCCGGCAGCCTGGACTTCCGCCAGCAGTACAAGCAGTTTTCCAAAACCTTCCCGGCTGTTGAAAACAACTTCCTGTTCATCGTCGAAAGCGATGACCCGGAAGAAAGCCGCAAGGCCGCCGAACGGGTCGAAAACGCTTTGCTGGCCAAACCTGGCCTGTTTCATCATGTGGTTGCGCCCGGTGTCGGAAAGTTTTTTGACGACTACGGTATTCTCTATGCGGATACTGAAGACGTGAAGAAGATCGCCGAGAAGATCAAGGAATCGGCGCCAACCTTCAACGCTCTTGCTGATCAGCCGAACATGGCCGGCCTGTCAGGTGTCCTGAACGAAGTCACCGCCTACACGCAGGCGGGCAGGGCACCCGAAGGTGTCGACACGTTTTTGAACGCCATTGCCGAAACCGTCGAGGGGGAGACCTCCGGGCAACCGGTCCCGCTCGACTGGTCGGGCCTCGGCGGGGCCGATGACGGGCCGGTGATTACTGAAAAGCGCTGGTATGTGTTGAGCCAGCCGATACTGGATTTTTCCGAGGTTGAATCCGCAGCCCGGCCGATGGCGGAAGCGCGCAGGCTTATGGCCGATCCGGCCATCACTGCCGACGGCAAGGTCACTGTCCAATTGACCGGTGAAGCGGCATTGAACGCGGAAGAATTCGAGGCCGTCTCAAAGGGCGCTGCCGTTGCCGGTATCATTTCGTTCACGCTGGTCACCTTGACCGTGTTCTTTGGCTTGCCTGCAATGGTACTTATTGTTCCCGCACTTAGTCTCATCGTGCTGGGCTTCCTGATCAATACGGGTTTCGCGACCTTGAGCGTCGGTTATCTGAACATGATCTCGGTTGCCTTTGCGGTGCTGTTTATCGGGCTCGGCATCGACTACGCCGTTCACGTCGTCCTGCGTTTCGCTGAACACCGTGCAAAAGGCGAATCCGGTGCCGACGCTGCGGTGAGCGCTGTCCGCAAGATCGGTCCGGCACTGGCTTTGTGCACCGTGACCACGGCACTTGCGTTCCTGGCGTTCACGCCGACCGATTTTGTAGGTATGGCCCAACTCGGGATTATCGCTGCCGGAGGCCTTGTAATCGCGTTTGTTGCCTCCGTCACGCTGGTGCCGGCAATCCTGACGCTGTTGCCCGGAAAGCAGGAAAAGTTCGCCCGCAACATGGCAAACCTCAAATCGGTCAATGGACAGAAGGTCGCCGGCACGTCATGGCTGCGCACTATCGCGACACTGGTCATACTGGCGTTCGCTACCGCCTCGTTGTTCACATTCACTGATGCCCGGTTTGACGGCGATCCCATCAACCTGAAAGACCCGGCAGCGCCCACCGTCAAGGCGTTCATGAAAATTCTTGAGGACCAGCCCGGCGAAATTTATGCCGGCCAGGTGCTGGTGGAACCTGGGCAGCCGGCACGTGAGATGATCGCCAGACTGAACGCGTTGCCGGAAGTCAAGAAAGTAAATGCGATTTCCGATTTCCTGCCTGATGACCAGGCAGCCAAGCTGGCCGAACTCAACCCGCTTCGCGACGTGATGCCTCGGGTGGTGAATTCAGGCTCCGACGTTGGCGACGAGGTCCGCAGCCGGATGATTGCCAGTATCGCCAGGAATATGAAGGCGTTGTCCGGTGTGGAAGATGCGCCGGCGAAACTGAAAACCTCGGCGAAACGTCTGGAAGACGCCATTGCGGCGTTTGACAGGAAAAACAAGGATGCCGACAGCGAAGCCACAGCCAAGCTCGAAAGACAGCTGTTTATCGGTTTGCCGGACATGCTGGCGGACATCAATCGCCTGGCAACAACCAATACTGTGAGCGTGGAGGCCCTGCAGGCAACCTTGCGTGAACGGTTTGTGGCACAAGACGGCAGATGGCGGCTTGAAGTGGTGCCGGCGCAGAACATGCGCGACGCGGGCAACCTGGAGGAATTTGTTAAAGCCATGCAATCGGTGGCCCCGAACGTCTCAGGCTCTCCCGTGGACATTGCCGGTTCGGCTGATGCGGTTGCCCGTGCCATGTTACTGGCGACGCTGGCTGCGCTGGCCATGGTGGTGATGCTGGCTTGGCCGGCGTTCCGGCGGGTGCGCTATGTCCTGCTGGTGCTGTCGCCGCTGGTGCTGGCTGCATGCCTGATGGTGGGATACACGGTCATGTTCGACTCTCCGTTCAATTTCGCCAATGTCATTGTGCTGCCGCTGCTGCTGGGCCTTGGGGTGGATTCGTCCATCCACTATGTGATGCGGGCGCGCGAAGAGACTGTGGCAACCGATGTGACGGGCACGTCCACGCCCAGGGCGGTGCTGATCTCCGCATTGACGACTATTGGATCATTCGGCACCTTGTGGCTGTCCGGCCACCGTGGCATGTCCAGCATGGGCGAAATGCTGACTATAGCCATCCTGGTTACATTGATATGCACTCTCGTCGTGCTGCCGCAACTTATGCACTGGGCATTCTCCGGGCCAGTGGCTAAAGAGCACACCTCGCCCGGAAAGTCTTGACCTCTTCGCGGGGTCATATTTATGAACTAGTCTTCTGATCTAGGGGGCGTTCTCAAGTTCGAACAACAAAAGGTGGTTGGCCTGTGTCGGTACCATTTATGCAGCAAGTGCGCGTCGGCGCTTATGTGATGAAGCAGAAGCTCAAGGGCAACAAGCACTACCCGCTGGTGCTGATGCTCGAGCCGCTGTTCAAGTGCAATCTGGCCTGTGCCGGATGCGGCAAGATCGACTATCCGAAACCGATCCTCGACAAGCGCCTGTCGGTCGAGGACTGCCTTGAGGCCGTTGACGAATGCGGCGCGCCTATTGTGGCTATCCCAGGCGGCGAGCCGCTGATCCACAAGGAAATCGGTGAAATCGTGGCCGGCATTGTCGCGCGCAAGAAGTACGTGTCGCTGTGCACCAACGCGCTGTTGCTCGAGAAGAAACTGCACCTGTTCAAGCCGTCGCCGTTCCTGTTCTTTTCGGTGCACCTTGACGGGTTGAAAGATCATCACGACAAGTCGGTTTGCCAGGCCGGTGTATACGACCGCGCCATTTCGGCCATCAAGGCTGCGCAGGCGAAGGGCTTTCAGGTCAATGCCAATGCCACCATCTTTGACGGCCATGCGCCGGAAGACATCGCCAAGTTCCTCGACATGACCACCGAGATGGGCGTCAACGTTTCGATCTCGCCCGGCTTCATGTATGAGCGCGCGCCTGATCAGGAGAGCTTCCTGTCGCGCCGCAAGACCAAGCAGTTGTTCCGCGAGGTGTTCAAGCACGGCAAGGGCAAGAAGTGGAAGCTGTCTCATTCGACCCTGTTCCTCGACTTCCTTGCCGGCAACCAGGAGTATATGTGCACGCCCTGGGGCATGCCCACTCGCAATGTGTTCGGCTGGCAAAAGCCGTGTTACCTGCTGGGTGAGGGCTATGCCCGCACCTATAAGGAACTCATCGAAACAACCGACTGGGAAGCTTATGGTACCGGGCGTTACGAGAAATGTGCCAACTGCATGGCCCATTGCGGCTTTGAGCCGACGGCAGCGCTCGATGCTACGGCCAATCCGCTGAAGGCGCTGGCGGTGGCAGTTCGCGGTGTGAAGACTGAAGGCGACTTTGCGCCGGAGATCGATCTGACCCAAGCCCGCAAGGCCGATTATGATCTGCACGAACAACACGTGGCAAAGATCATGAAGGACATTCATGCACCGAAAGTCGCAGCGGAATAGGGCTCTAAGGCCTGGCACACACGTGTGCCGGGCTTTTTGCTGGCTCATTTCGCGAGGCCGAAATCCGGCATCAACGCCTCGCACACGGCTCTGAGTTGTTTTTGTGCCTTGCCGGATTTGCCGGCGAGGCGGATCAGCCCGCCGATGTCCCCGGGACGTGAGGCAAGCCCGCGCAACAGCCCTTTGACATTCAGGTTGCCGTCAGAATGTACCGCGTCCCGAGTGGCTTCGGGCAGGGTGTCTGCCGCCTCGTCAAGCACGATGCGAATTGCGATGAAGGGGATGTCAAACCGTGTGGCCGCATGCGCAATACCGGCACTTTCCATGTCCACCGCGCAGGCGCCGCACTGTGAACGGGTGGCCTGCTTGCCGGCCTGGGTTTCAATTGTCTCGGTCGCACAATAGATGGCTGTCTGTGTCACAAGCGGAAAGTCTGCCATCTTGTCCGCCACCGCTGACACCCAGTCGGCATCGGTGTCGAAGCGCTCGTTGTCGGCGGTGACGATCCGGTTCGGCACGACGATGCTGCCGGTTGCTATCGCTGCATCAAGTGCGCCGCAAAATCCGATAGAGACCAGTCCAGACAGTCGCTTGTCCCGGCGCCCCAGTTCCGCTGCAGCGAGAAACCCGGCCGCACGGCCAAGGCCCGACTGCACCGCGATCAGCCTTTTGGATGCGGGTGCCACCACGCTGTCTACAACCGAGTGTTCCTGGGACAGTGCGGTTATGAGGCCGATGGGTCTGATGTCGTGTGAAGTCGCCATTTGAGGCACAGCAAGTGCAATAGTAAGGCGGGTTCGTCAACCCGCCTCGTGCATTTCATGACGTTGATTTCAGTTGGGTGGAGCGCGTCTGCCGAAGTGACCTGCGTCACCTACATACCCCATTCAACCTTGCGTGTGTTACCGCGCATCAGGTTGGCATAGCGGCCCAGCGCCCATGTCGGGAAATAGGACGAATACCCATGATAACGCAGGTAAAAGACCCGCGGAAAGCCGACGGCGGTGTACCACGGCTCGTCCCACTTGCCGCCTGTGCGTGGCGCGGCATTGATGAACTGCGCGCCACGGGCCACGCTTGAGTGCGTGACTTCGCCGGCGGCCATCAGGCCGAGCATTGCCCAGGCGGTTTGCGATGGAGTGGAGGCCTTGGCCTCGCCACGACGCTCTTTCCAGTAGGTCGCGCCATCTTCGCCCCAGCCGCCGTCATCGCGTTGCTGCGCGAGAAGCCAGTCAACCGCCCTGCGTATGTAAGGGGCGTTCATGTCTTCGCCGCACGCGTTGAGGGCGTTGAGCGCGGACCAGGTGCCGTAGATGTAATTTGTGCCCCAGCGGCCGAACCAGGAGCCGTCTTCTTCCTGCTCTGCGCGAATGTAGGCGAGACCGCGTTGAATGCAGGAATGATCGCGTTCATATCCGACCTGCGCCAGGAAAGACAGGCAGCGCGCTGCCACGTCAACCGTTGGCGGATCCAGCAGGGCGCCGTGGTCCGCGAACGGGATCGTGTTCAGGAATTCCGCATTGTTGTCGATGTCGAACGCACCCCAGCCGCCGTTGCTGCTCTGCATGCCCTCGATCCACAAGACGGCGCGGCGAATGCTTTCCGCATAGCGTTCGGGATCGACGCGGTGCAGCAGCATGCCGACAACTGCAGTATCGTCCACGTCGGGATAATGATCATTGCGGTACTGGAACGCCCAGCCGCCCGGTTCCAGATCGGGAGCATTGATGGCCCAGTCGCCCTTGACGTCCAGAATCTGCAGGTCGCGCAACCAGTCGCACATGGCGATGATACGTTCATCATCAGGCGCTACACCGGCCTCCAGCAGGCCATGCGCCGCCAGCGAGGTGTCCCATATCGGAGACACGCACGGCTGCACGTATCGCGGTTTGCCGTCGCGGACATTGCGATTTTCTGTCACCAGCTTGCGGCATGAACTGAGTGCAGTGACAAAATCCTCGTGATCCGGACTGTAACCCAGCGCATCATAGGCCATGACCGTATTGGCCATGGCCGGGAAAATCGCGCCAAGACCGTCATCTCCGTTCAGCCGTGGCTTGATGAAGTCAAGAGATCGCTTGATCGCCCATTTGCGAAACTTCATGCGCGGAAAGATGTGTCTCTCAGCCGGATGCAGCAACTTGTCTATCCACAGGAAAAACTCCCCCCAGCGGCTGCCGGTGTGGTTGAAATTCCACACCTTGATGTCTTCAGGCGGCTGCGAGAAAATCTCCCGGCACGTTGTATTGGTTGGGTTGCGTGCCAGTGGCTTGAGTGCGGCCAGTATGGTAAGCGGCGCAATCACCGTGCGAGACCAATAGGCGAATTTCCAGATGTTGGCCGGGAACCATTTCGGCATCAGCATCAGTTCCACCGGCATGGCAGGCACGCCGCGCCAGGGGACCTGGCCAAACAGCGCCAGCGAATAGCGGCAGAACACGTTCGACTTTTCTGCACCGCCATGGGCAAGAATCGCATTGCGCGCCCTGATCATGTGGGGCGCATCCATGTCGTCGCCCAGCATCTTCAGGGCGAAGTACGCCTTCACCGAAGCCGAGATGTTGAATCCGCCCTCGTGAAACAGCGGCCAGCCGCCGTGGGTTGTTGACTGCAGCGACCGCAGATACTCGCCCAGCTCAGCTTCAAGCTCCGGTTCTCGCATATCAAGAAAGTGGTTGAGAAAAATGTACTCCGCCGGAATGGTTGCATCAGCTTCCAGTTCGAAGACGATGTGCCCATCGTCCTGCTGCATGGCAAGCAGGTGCTCTCCGGCTTCGCTTGCGGTGGCTGCGCTATCTGAGACAAGCGTAGGTGAAGTCCCGAGTTCGGGACGCAGGACGTACACGTTTGACTGCATGTTACCTCAACCAAATTAAGCCAGACAGAAGAGTCGCGCCCTCTCGTCTACCTGTTGCTTACCTAAAGAAAGAAAATAGCCGCCGGAGTCAACTCGCAATACGGTGAACCAGCATTTGTGCGGCGCTTTGCCCCGATCTGATCGACCCTTCAATAGTGGAAGGAAGCCCGTTATCCACCCAGTCCCCACTAAGCACCAGATTTGGCCATTTTGTTGACGGAGCAGGGCGTTTTCCGAGTTGCTCCGCTGTTCCCAGGAAAGTCGCGCGGCGTTCCTTGATGACCCGCGCACGTTTCGGCACGTTGTCCGGATCCTGTCCGATCTCGGGCGCGATTTCACGCCACACCGTCTGCAGTATGTCGCTCGCCTCACGGCCGGCAGCCTCGTCGCCGGCGGATATCGTCACCGATGCGATGTCGTCGCGCACAAACAGCCATTGTGACAATGAGTTCAACATTCCAAGCAGGGGTTTTTTCATCAGCGGCATGCGCGGGTTGGAAACCCGGAAATGAACATTGACGATAGGCACAAACGCGTCCGGAACCGAGACATCCGGCATCAGGGTTTTCGACACCCATGCCGGAACCGCCATCACGACGACATCTCCGCGGTTCACCGGTTCGCTGCCTTTCCCGGTATCAAGCGCGATCACCCGGGTGTCGTCCATAGAGATTGCGGACACGCGATCGTTGAATCGCACCTCACGTCCTCGGTTTTCGAGCCATTTGACCGCTGGCGTCACGAATGTCTCGGACAGTCCGCGCCGTGCAATCAGCGGTCTGGAGTATTCAGCTCCCCTGGCGAGCGTTTCGCGGATCACCGGAGTGAGCAGGCGTGCCGCGGCCTGATCAGCGCTGGTATTGATGACGGCAACCGTGAACGGGTCCCAAAACCGCTCATACAGCTGGCCCTGGCCGGCAAACAATTGCTGCACCGTGCGGTTGCCGGCTGAAAGCAGCTTCAGCCCGCTCAGATACTCGCTGAGCCTGGTGCCCGGGACCCGGCGGTCCTTGTTGAGAATCCACCACGGCATCGGACCGCGATCCAATTCTATGGACCAGCGTTCGCCAGACTTCAGATCAACAAATGGAAATTCCGCCGTTTCTGGTCCGGTCAGTTCGTCGGACGCGCCGATGGTTTCCAGGTACGACAGCGCCGAACTGTTGCCGGACAGCAACAGGTGGTTGCCGTTGTCGATGGTGCAGTCCAGCGTGTTGTCATGAAACGATCGGCAACGCCCGCCGGCCTGACCGGACTGTTCGTGTACAATGACGCGAAACTGCGCTGTGGATAACTCAACGGCCGCGGCAAGGCCAGCGACGCCTGCGCCAATGATGTGTGCGGTTGCCATGGCTGCGGACCGATCTAGAAAAAGCCGTGCCGGACGGCAATCAGCAACTTTTCCTTCGAACCCACCAGGCGCTTGGACACTTTCGGATCAGCCAGTGTGGCATCCGGCAGCGCCATCATGCGCTCGAGGTTGCGCTGATACACCGCCTTCATGATGCGGGCAGGGCGCATGACGTCCTTGCGGCACAGGTTCATCGCAGCTTCGGCGTCGACAAACTCGCCGCGTGCGATCTCTGCCAGTTCCCGCCACATGGCCACAAATCCCGGCTGTGTGGTGATCTTGACCGGCTCTGAATAGTCCACGTCATGTTTTTCAAGCAGTTCGCGTGGCAGGTAGACCCGGCCGATGCCGGCGTCTTCGTCGACGTCGCGCAGGATATTGGTGATCTGCAAAGCACGACCGGTATGATGGGCAACCGCGGTGCCATAGTCGGTCGGATCGCCGAACACGCAAACGCATAGCCTGCCCACGGCACAGGCCACCCGGTCCACATAAAGGTCAAATGTCTCACGCGACGGGGCGACGATCGGCTCGCCGGCATCCATTTCCATGCCGGCGATCACGTCCATGAAATCGTCGCGGCGCAGGGACAGTTCCTGCATCGGACCTTCCAGGGCTCGGGTTTCCGCCCGCCTGGGGTGGCCGGCGTAAAGCGCATCGATCTCTTGACGCCATGCCGTCAGCTGCTCGCGTTTTTCGGCTTCGTCAAGCTGCTCGCTGTCAACGATGTCGTCGACGTTGCGGCAGAAGGCATAGACGGCAAACATCGCCCTGCGCTGGGACTTTGGCAGAATCCGCATTGCCCAGTAAAACGAGGTCGACGCGTCGCGCACTGTCTGCGCTATCATGCGGGCCTCGGCTGCCGGTGATGCGCCAGTAGAGGCTATCTGCGTTGTGTTTGCCATGATCATCCAGATGCCGGCCCGTTGTTCCAGTTTGACCGCACGCCCGCCGTTGCAAGCGGGCGTCGGATCAGTTCCTGGCGGCGAATTCCAGCACCTTCTCGTCGAGCTGAAGTCCGCGCAGCACTTCCACGACAATATCATCGGCTTCCAGCCGGGCCTGCCTGTACTGCCAGTCAGGTGCGCCGTGCCCGATGAATGCATCCGGCAGGGTCATCGGCTTGACCACCGCACCACCCTGCAGCAATCCGTTTGCTGCCAGGAAGTGCAGCACGTGGCTGGAGAAGCCGCCGATTGAGCCTTCTTCAATGGTAATCACCAGCTCATGGTTCTTCACCAGCCTGGTGATCATGTCGGTGTCCAGCGGTTTGGCGAATCTGGCGTCGGCAACGGTCACCGACACGCCACGCTCTTTGAGGTCCTCGGCCGCCTTCAGGCAGGTGCCGAGACGTCCGCCCAGATTGAGCAATGCGACCTTGTTGCCTTCGACCATGATGCGGCCTTTGCCGATGTCCAGCGCCGTGCCTGACTCAGGCATTTCAACGCCCATGCCTTCGCCGCGTGGATAACGGAAGGCACAGGGGCCTTCATCATACTCCACCGCGGTCGATACCATATGCATCAGATCGGCTTCGTCTCCAGCCGCCATGACCATCATGTTAGGCAGACAGGCAAGGTAGGCGACGTCGAAACTGCCGGCGTGGGTTGCGCCGTCCTGGCCGACCAGACCGGCCCGGTCGATGGCGAAACGTACCGGAAGTTTCTGCAGCGCCACGTCATGCACCACCTGGTCATAGGCTCGCTGCAGGAAAGTGGAATAGATCGCTGCAAACGGCTTGAAGCCTTCTGTTGCCATGCCAGCGGCGAAGGTCACGGCATGCTGTTCAGCGATACCGACATCGAATGTGCGGTCGGGGAAGTGCTCTTCAAACTTGTCGACACCGGTGCCAGACGGCATGGCGGCCGTAATGGCGATGATCTTGTCATCGTTTTCAGCGTGCGAGATCAGTGAGCGGGCAAAAACCGATGTGTAGCTGGGCGCATTGGACTTGCCCTTTTTGACATCGAACGTCACCGGATCGAACTTGCCGACCGCGTGGTGTTTTTCCTTGTTGGTCTCGGCGAACGGATGGCCTTTGC
>JBCCVY010000060.1:0-12747 GCA_039194725.1 Pseudomonadota bacterium | reverse complement strand
TGGCCGGCGAGCCGGGTCATGTCTGCAAGCGCGGTGCCAAGTGTGCCATCGACTATCAGGCGCGCATTTCAGGCCCGCTTCTGGACCGCATCGACATTCAGGTCGAACTGGCCGCCGTGCGCGCTTCGGACCTGACCCTGCCGCCGCCGGCCGAAGGGTCTGCCGATATTGCCGCCCGCGTGGCTGCGGCGCGCACCATACAGATGGCAAGGTTTGACAGGCTCGGCCATACGACGTTGCGCACCAATGCCCAGCTGGACGGCAACCTGCTGGAAGACGTGGCCCGCCCGGATGCCGAAGGACTGGCGCTGCTGCAGGACGCGGCCAGCGCCATGAACCTGTCGGCGCGCGGCTATCACCGGGTGCTGCGCCTGGCCAGAACCCTGGCCGACCTGGACGGCCACGAGACGGTCACCCGCGTGGCCGTGGCCGAAGCCCTGAGCTATCGCCAGAAACTGGCGAGTTTTCAGCTAGCGGCGTGATCCCGAAACAAGGTTTTCGACCACGCATACCAGGCGGAAGATGGCCCGGCTCATGCCATAACCGAATCTGCTGCCGGTGGGGTTGGCCTGCGCCACGCGATGATCGACCGGAACCGTGGGCTGCAGGAGATTGGGGAATGCGTACGGGTTCATGATGTAAATCCTTTTAGAAATTCTGTTGCATTGGCAACGTATGTTCCACATTATCCGCCTGAATTTGAGCGCTGACAAACGAATTGCTCTCACATGACAAGTTAGAAAATATAATCTATAGCCATTGCCATGCCGTCCCGCCTGCCACCCCTGAATGCTTTGCGTGCCTTTGAGGCAGCCGGCCGCTTGGCCAGCATGAGTGCAGCGGCTGAGGAACTGGCGGTGACGCCGGCTGCCGTGAGCCACCAGATCAAGACCCTGGAAGAGCATTTCCGGTTTCCGTTGTTTCACCGCCATGTCCGTTCCATCCGGCTCACCGAGCGCGGCGCGGCCCTGCTGCCGTACCTGACCGAGGGCCTCGAGTTGTGGCGCGAGGGCTGCCGCAGTCTGGAAACCCGGGATGAGGATACGCCGCTGGTGATTTCGTCAGCCCCGGTTTTTGCCGGCAAATGGCTGGTCAGGCGGCTGTCCGAGTTCAATTCCCTGCACCCGGAGATCACCGTGCGTCTGGACGGGTCCCTGTCCATCGTGACCTTTTCCGGTGATGGCGTGGATGCGGCCATTCGCTTCGGCACCGGTCCCTATCCTGGCCTGCATGCCGACAAACTGGTCAGCGAGGACGTGATCCCGGTGTGCTCGCCGGCGCTGCTGGGCGGAGACCACCCGCTGCTGGCCCCTGCGGACCTGGCCCATCACACCTTGATCCATGTCGACTGGTTTGCCGATGCCGGCACCCAGCCCGATTGGGCCATGTGGCTGAAAACTGCCGGTGTCAGCGTGCCCAATGCCCACAAGGGACCGGTGATGACCAGCGATTCACTTGCCGTGGAGGCGGCCATCAACGCTGGCGGGGTGGCACTGGTGAGCGAGTTCCTGGTGCGTCAGGATCTTGACAGCGGCAGGCTGGTCAAGCCGTTTGACCTGGTTCTGCCGTCCGACCACTGGTACTGGTTCGTGTGCCCGCCGGACCACCTCAAACGCCCCGGCGTGCAGGCGTTCCGCGATTGGCTGGTGGCCGCGGTGCGAGATGATCCGCGACATGAAGATTAATTCAATCGATAAAATTCTAATGATCCGGCTAGTCCGGCTCTAAGCATTGCGGTGCGATAGTCCCTGGTTGAAATACTGCAATCGGGGAAAGCGTGTGGTGCAGGAATCGCAAGTCAGTCGCAGTGAACGGCGGCGGCGGCCCAGATCAATGGGCTCGGCGGCGCTGAAGCGCCGTGTCGGCGTTCTGGTGCGCATCGGTGCGGCATTGTCGGTGCTGGCCGTGCTCATCAACATTGTTGCGATCGGCTTCCAGGCAGACCAGGTCGAAGTCCTGTCGCGCATCATGTTTGCATCTCTGGTGGTGTTCCTGCTGCTGGCGTTTCAGTATGTCTGGGCGATAACCAACCGGCAGCTTGTCGAACTGCAGCGGGCGCTCAAGGAACTGCGCGCTGCGCGGCGCCATGCCGATGAGGCAAACAAGGCGAAATCCAGGTTTCTGGCCGCCGTGTCGCATGAGCTCAGGACGCCGATGAACGGCGTCATCGGCATGACCAGCCTGCTGCTCGACACCAGGCTGTCTTCGGAGCAGCGCAGCTATGCCGAAGCGGTCGACATGTCAGGGCGCTCGCTGCTGTCGATCATCGACGAACTGTTGGACGCAGCGAAGGCCGAGTCGGGCGAGATGACCATCGTACCGGCACCGTTCAACCTGTGCGAGCTGGTGGAGACGTCCGTGGAGCTGCTGGCGGCCCGCGCCCATGCCAATTCCATAGAGATCAGCTGCTACATCGACCCGGACCTGCCGGAGCGGGTCATTGGTGACGCCCAGCGGCTGCGCCAGATCATCCTCAATATCGCCGGCAACGCGATCAAGTTCACGCCCGAAGGCAGCGTGCTGGTCCGCGTCAAGCCGGGAGCCCGGGAAAACCAGGTTGCCTTCAGCATTGCCGACACCGGTTACGGCATTCCGGAAGCCGAACACGAAGCGGTGTTTGAACGGTTTGTGCAGTCGTCGGTGCCGGAAATCCAGGCGTCCGGCGGCACCGGCCTGGGCCTTGCCATCTCGCGCCATCTGGTCGAGTTGATGGACGGCGAGATCACCTTTGAGAGCGAGGTGGGCAAAGGCACCACGTTCAGCTTTGACGCCCGCCTGCCGTCGGCGGACGAGAATGACGGCCCCGACCACAGCAAGCTCCTTGCCGGGTGCACGATTTTCCTGACCAGTCCGGCGGGCGCAACCCGCACCGTGCTGCATGAGTACCTGTACCGGTATGGCGCTCAGTGCATTTCCACAAACTCGCTCAGCGGACTGGGCGAAACAATTGCCTCGATGGAGAGCGCAACCGAGGCCGGGTGGATCATGGTCATCCTCGACCCGGCGGCGGCAAAGAACCGGGACCACCTGCTCAAGACCGCCAATGAACTGTCCGAGATCGCCGGTGTCTGGGCCTTGCTGAAGCCGGAGGAGCGCCGCTCCTACCGAAAGCTGATAGACGACGTCCGCATCGGCTATCTGCTCAAACCCACCCGGCGGGCCACCCTTTTGTCTCAGCTGTCCGCCAATCCCGACCCGATGCGCAAACCGGTTACGTCGCTGCGCAAGACGGCCCGCCAGCTGCGCCGGGTCAAGGACAATGCCGGGCTCAATGTGTTGCTGGTGGAGGACAACAAGATAAACATGCTGCTGGCGACAAAAATGCTCAAGGCGGCCGGTCACACCGTGACCCATCTCGACAATGGCGCTGACGCTGTCGCTGAAATCGGGCGCCGGCTGCGCTCCGATAGACCCATCGCCCACGATATCATCCTGATGGACATCTTCATGCCGAAGATGGACGGCGTGGAAACCACCAGGCGGATCCGCAAGCTGGAAAAGCAGCATGGGGCCGGGAGCCGTGTGCCGATTCTGGCCCTGACCGCCAATCCGCGCGAGGACAGCCAGCGCGCCTGCTTGAACGCCGGCATGGACGGCTATCTGACCAAGCCGTTTGACCGCGCCGATCTTGAAGAGGCCGTCGCCGGCCTTATGCGGCCCGGAGACGCTGCCTAGAGCGGACCAGTGGCCGATCCAAAGCCGCTGTGGATGGCGGCAAATGGGCCGGCGACGAAACTGCCCCGTATGGAGTAGTCTGCCGCCACGATGAACAGACCGCAGCAGCAACCATCGGCCACCGGCACGGCCGCGCCCGGCCACACCGGCAAGATGACGCCAATGATGGCGCAGTATTCCGAGATCAAGCAGGCTCATCCCGAAAGCCTGCTGTTCTATCGCATGGGCGATTTCTACGAGCTGTTTTTCAAGGATGCAGAGGTGGCGTCTGCCGCCCTCGGCATTGCGCTGACCAAGCGCGGCAAGCACCTGGGCGAAGACATCCCCATGTGCGGCGTGCCGGTTCATGCTGCCGATGACTATCTGCAAAGGCTTATCCGGCTGGGCCACAAGGTTGCCGTGTGCGAACAAACCGAGGACCCGGCGGAGGCCAAGAAGCGCGGTTCGAAATCGGTCGTGCGCCGCGACGTGGTCCGCCTGGTGACGCCCGGCACGATCACCGAAGACAATCTCCTGCACGCCGGGCGCAGCAATTACCTGGCCTGCTTGGCCCGCATCAGGGCCGACGACAAGATGGCGCTGTCGTGGCTCGACATGTCGAGCGGCGAGTTCTCGGTAACGTCGGTGACCGGGCCGGCGCTGATGTCTGAACTGGCGCGCATCGACCCGTCCGAAATGCTGGTGTCCGATGCGCTTCTGGGCGATGGCGAAGTGTCCCTGCTGCTGGACGAGGTCGAGACAACCATTACACCGCTGCCGGCCTCAAGGTTCGATTCAACCTCGGCCCGCAACCGTTTGCAGGACTACTACCAGGTGGCATCGCTGGATGCGTTCGGCAGTTTTGACCGTGCCGCCACGGCCGCTGCCGGAGTCCTGCTCGACTATGTGATGCTGACCCAGGTCGGCAAGTTGCCGAGCCTGCGGCCGCCGAGCGTTGTCGAACCCGGCCACATCGTGCTGATCGACGCTGCAACGCGTGCCAACCTCGAACTGGTCCGGACGCTGTCAGGCGATCGCAATGGCAGCCTTTTGCATACCATAGACCTGACCGTCACCGGACCGGGGGGCCGCCTGCTGGCTGACCGGCTGGCCGCACCGGTGACCGGTGTCGACGAGATCGTGGCCCGTCACGACGCGGTCGAGGCGCTGACATCAGATGCTGCACCATGCACCGACATCAGGGACGCGCTGCGCCATGCGCCCGACATGAACCGGGCGCTGGCAAGGTTGAGCCTGAAGCGCGGTTCGCCGCGCGACCTGGCCGCAGTGAGGGACGGTGTCGTGTTGTGCGCCAGGCTGGCCGGGACGCACAGCGGTCGAACCGGCATCGAGACGTGGCCGGACAAGCTGGCCGGCATCTGGCAGGCGCTGGCGCAGGCCGATACGGAGTTTGCTGCGCGCCTCGACACCCTGCTGGCCGAGGAGTTGCCGGCCACAACCCGTGACGGCGGCTTCATTCGCGCCGGTGCCAATGCAGAGCTCGATGAGAACCGCTCGCTTCGCGACGAAAGCCGCAAGGTCATCGCCGGCCTGCAGTCCAGGTACGCGGACGAAACCGGGCTGAAATCGCTCAAGATAAAGCACAACAACATGCTGGGCTATTTCATCGAGCTGAACCAGCAGGGTGGTGAGAAACTGCTCGGTGCAGACCATGCCGGCCAGTACATTCATCGCCAGACCATGGCCAATGCCATGCGCTTCACCACCACCGAGCTCACCGGCCTGGAGCAGAAAATATCACTTGCCGGCGACCGTGCGCGGGCCGTCGAAATCGAGATGTTCGAACAGCTGGCCGACGAGGCCTGCGACCGGGCCGCCATGCTGCATGCCATTTCCGATGCGCTGGCCGAACTGGATGTCCATTGCGCGCTGGCTGAACTGGCGGTGCGGCACGACTATTCCAGGCCGCACATGGATGCATCGCGCAGCTTCGTTATCGAGGCCGGGCGCCACCCGGTGGTGGAAGCCTCCCTGCGCCGCCAGGCCGGACCTGCGTTTGTGCCAAACGACTGTGCGCTGTCGGCCGGCGACCTGGATGATGACGGCGCGCCGACGCGTCACATCACGCTGCTGACCGGTCCCAACATGGCTGGCAAGTCGACCTATCTCAGGCAGAATGCCATCATTGCGCTATTGGCCCAGATCGGCAGTTTCGTGCCGGCCAAGTCGGCGCATATCGGTATCGTCGACCGGATTTTCAGCCGGGTGGGCGCGGCAGACGATCTGGCGCGCGGACGCTCGACTTTCATGGTCGAGATGGTTGAGACGGCGACCATCCTCAATCTGGCGACTGAGCGGTCACTGGTCATCCTGGACGAGATCGGCCGCGGCACCGCGACTTATGACGGGCTGTCGATTGCCTGGGCCTGCGTCGAACACCTGCACGAAGTGAACCGGTGCCGGTCCCTGTTTGCCACCCACTTCCATGAACTGACCGCCCTGTCCGGCAAGCTCGACCGGGTCAAGAACGCCACCGTGAAGGTGCGCGAATGGCAGGGCGAGGTGATCTTCCTGCATGAAGTGGCGCCCGGCGCGGCGGACCGATCTTATGGTATCCAGGTTGCCCGGCTGGCGGGACTGCCCCCCGGTGTCATCGAACGGGCATCCGAAGTGCTGCATCTGCTGGAAGAAAGCGAACGGGCCCAGTCGCGCAGTCATATCATCGATGACCTGCCGCTGTTTTCAGTCCCGGTTGCCAGACAGCCGGCTATCCCGCCTGGCGGTCCGTCGAAACTGCAGGAAAAACTGCAAAATGTTTTGCCCGACGACCTGACCCCACGCGAAGCGCTGGACCTGATCTATCAGTTGAAAAAACTGGCTGTATCCGACGACAACGGTTAGATATTGCCGACATGGCGCGCGCTTTGTGCGCCCGTCAACGGATCCGGGATGATGTCAGTCGTACCATTGCCAGCCAGAAATGACGCGTGTGCGCCGGAATACTGTGCCGATCACATTCTGCGCGAACTGACGGCGCTGGCTGACAAGCACGGCGTGGACGGGCTTGAGTTCCGGCCCCGGGCCCTGGCGTATCTGAAAGACCTCGTCAGGACATCGCGCGCCGAAGAAGAAGTCCGGCTCACCGAGACTGGCAAGGGCCGCGACTGCGCGCACCGCCTGTCGGCCCTGCAGGACCACCTCATCACCGCAATCTATGAATTTGCATCGTCGATTGTGTATGCCGCTAGCAACCCGTCGACATCCGAACGCATATCGCTGGTGGCCGTGGGCGGCTACGGCCGCGGCGCGCTGGCGCCGGGGTCGGACATCGACCTGTTGCTGTTGCTGCCCTACAAGCAGACCGCCTGGGGCGAGAGTGTCGTCGAATATGTCCTGTATCTGTTGTGGGATCTGGGTTTCAAGGTCGGCCATGCCACCCGGTCCGTGGATGACTGTATAAGGCTGGTGCGCACCGACACCACGATCATGACGTCGGTTCTGGAAGCCCGCTTCATTTGCGGCCACCGGCCCTTGTTCGATGATCTGCAGGGCCGCTATGGCAAGGACATCCTGGCTCGCGACCAGCGCCAGTTCATTGCCGACAAGCTCGAAGAGCGCGATGAACGCCACCGCCGTGCCGGCGAGTCGCGCTATCTGGTCGAACCGGACGTCAAGGACGGCAAGGGCGGCATGCGTGACCTGCACACCATGTTCTGGATCGCCAAGTTTGTCTACGGCACCCGGTCGGTGCGCGAACTGGCAAAGTCCGGCCTGTTCACCCGCAAGGAGCAGAACCGCTTCATCGCCTGTGAGGATTTTCTGTGGGCGGTGCGCTGCCATCTGCATTTCATGACCGGCCGCGGCGATGATCGGTTGAGTTTCGACAAGCAGTCGGAGATGGCCGCAAGGCTCGGCTATGAGGCCCTTGGCGGACTGAAGTCCGTGGAACGCTTCATGAAGCACTATTTTCTGGTGGCCAAGGATGTTGGCGACCTGACGCGCATCATGTCGGCGGTTCTGGAGGCGCAGCAGATCAAGCAGGCCCCGAGCATGAGCGACCTGTTCGAACGGTTTCGCTGGCGCACCATCAAACTTGACGATGAAGGTGTGTTCAAGATCGAGGCCGGCCGCATCAAGGCAGCCGACGACGATCTGTTCGTGCGCGATCCGGTTTCGATCATCCGCCTGTTCCGGGTGGCCGAGCACAACAATCTGTCGATACACCCGGCAACCCTGCGGCTTGTCCGCCGCAGCCGCCGTGCCATCGACAAGGGCATGCGGTCAGACCCTGAAGCCAACAAGTTGTTTCTCGATATCCTGACCGATTCGCGTGACCCCGAGGCGGTGCTGCGCAAGATGAGCGAAGCCGGTGTGCTGGGCCGCTTCATCCGCGAGTTCGGACGCATCACCGCGTTGATGCAGTTCAACATGTATCATCACTACACGGTCGACGAGCACCTGATCCGTGCGGTCGGCATCCTGTCCAAGATTGAGCAGGGCCTGTTGCAGCAGGATCATCCGCTGGCTTCCGGCATCATCAAGGGCGTGGTGTCACGGCGGGTGTTGTATGTGGCCGTGTTGCTGCATGACATTGCCAAGGGACGCAAGGAGGACCATTCCATTGCCGGCGCCAGGGTCGCCAAGACCCTGTGCCCGCGCCTTGGCCTGAGCAAGTCCGAAACTGAAACCGTGGAATGGCTGGTGCGTCACCATCTGCTGATGAGCGAGACAGCGCAGATGCGCGACCTGTCGGACTACAAGACCATCACCGACTTTGCCGAGATCGTGCAGAGCCCGGAGCGCTTGCGCCTGCTGCTTGTGTTGACGGTGGTCGACATTCGCGCCGTGGGCCCGGGCGTGTGGAACGGATGGAAGGGCCAGTTGCTGCGCACCTTGTACGCGGAAACCGAGCCGCACCTGTCTGGCGGGCACACATCGATCTCGCGCATGGACCGGATCGAGGCGGCCAAGATGGCGCTTGCCGGCGCCTTGTCCGATTGGGACAAGGCCAAGGTGTCGGCTTATCTGGAGCGGCATTATGATGCCTACTGGTACACGGTCGATCTTGAACACCAGATCATGGACGCGAAGCTGCTCGAGCGGGCCGAACAGGACAATAACGCTGTTGCCTTTGACGTGCGCACCGACAATTTCAAGGCGATCACCGAAATTACCGTCTATGTGCCGGATCATCCGCGCCTGCTTGCCCTGCTGACCGGCGCCTGCGCGGCCGGCGGTGCCAACATAGTCGGCGCCAAGATTTTCACCACCACCGACGGCATGGCGCTGGACACTTTGCTGATCCAGCGCGAGTTCGACGACGCCGGCGACGAACAACGCCGGATTGACCGCATACTCAATCTGATGCGCCAGGCGTTTGCCGGCAAGATTCAGCTGCGCAAGGCGGTTGCCGAAGCATCGCGCCCGAAAGGCCGCATCAAGGCGTTCACCGTGGAACCGCAGGTCATCGTGTCCAACGACACCTCGAACAGATTCACCGTGGTCGAGGTCGCCGGGCTCGATCGCCTTGGCCTGCTGTTCAAACTGACCGACAGCCTGTTCCGGCTCAATCTCAACATCGCCTCGGCCCAGATCACCACCTTCGGCGAGCGTGCGGTCGACGTGTTCTACGTCACCGATCTGATCGGCCAGAAAATCACCAGCAAGACAAGGCTGCAATCAATACACGACAGCCTCACAGATGTGCTGGAAACCGGCCGAAATAAGGAAATCGCCAAAGCCGGGTAGGTGCCGTTGCAGCAAGGCTGCCCGTCTTGCTGAACCACAGCCGCTTGTCTACAAGGTCACTGTGCGGCTGATTCCTGTGTTCCGGCGACAACGGAGCAGGCCATGCCGCGAACCTGACACTGCGCACGCAAGGCACATCGCACGACAATGGCTCTTCTACGATCCGCTTCGACAGGTGCCGGCATGACCATGATCTCCCGGGTATTGGGTTTTGTCCGCGACGCTGTGATGGCAAGTGTGCTCGGAACCGGCTTGATAGCAGATGCTTTCGTAATTGCGTTCAGATTGCCCAACCTGTTCCGCCGCCTGTTCGCAGAAGGGGCCTTCAACGCCGCCTTTGTTCCTTTGTTTGCCCGCCGGCTGGAAGGCGAGGGGCAACCGGCAGCCACCCGTTTCGCAGAGGAAGTGCTGGCCTGCCTGCTGGTGTTCCTTATTTCGCTGTCTGCGCTGGCGATGTTGGCCATGCCTTTGGTTATTTACCTTCTGGGCCCTGGCTTCATTGACAATCCTGAAAAATTCGATGTGACGGTGCATATGTCGCGGATCGCGTTTCCGTATCTGACGTTCATGTCCCTGGTGGCGCTGGTTGGCGGCATCCTCAACTCCCTGCACCGCTTCGCAGCCGCGGCGGCAGCTCCGATCATCCTCAACATTGTGCTGGTAGCGGTGCTCGTCATGGCACTTGTGTCGGGCTGGGGGCCGGAACCGAGGACCGGTTATGCGTTGGTTTGGGGTGTCAGTGCGGCGGGCTTGTTGCAATTCCTCATGTTGTGGTTTGTGGTGAATCGCGCGGGCGTCAAATTGAAACTCAGACGACCGAAGATCACACCCGGCGTCAGAAGGCTGGTGACCCTTGGCATTCCCGGCCTGATCGCCGGCGGCATCACCCAGATCAATCTGGCGGTGTCAACTGCCATCTCCACCTTGCAGGACTCTGCGCCGTCGTGGCTCTGGTATGCCGATCGCATCTATCAGTTGCCGCTCGGCGTCATCGGCATCGCCATCGGCATCGTGCTGTTGCCGGAATTGTCGCGCCGACTGCGAGCGGACGACAGCGATGGTGTTCACTCCAGCCAGAACCGGGCACTTGAGATATCGTTGCTGCTCACAATTCCATCGGCGATCGCCCTAATCGCAATGCCGCATCCGATTGTACATGTGCTGTTTGAGCGCGGTGTATTCAGCGCAGAAGATTCCCGCGCGACATCGATAGCGCTGGCTGCTTTCGCCGCCGGGCTTCCGGCTTTCGTTATGATCAAGGTGTTTTCTCCGGCGTTTTTCGCCCGGGAGGATACTCGAACACCAATGAAATTTGCGCTGATTTCGGTCGTTATCAATGTCACTGGTGCGTTGGTGTTGTTTCCGTTTATTGCCTATGTGGGCATCGCGTTGGCGACAACAGTCGCTGGCTGGGTAAACGCCATGCTGTTGGGTTACACGCTGTCCCGGCGCGGCGACTTTGCCCTCGACGCCCGGATGCGCAAGGCACTGCCCAGGATCATTGCTGCCAGCCTGACCATGGGGTTTGCCTTGCTCGCCATCATGCAATTTGCCAGCCCGCTGTTCAGTGCTGATACTTTGCTGGTGGTTCGTCTCGTCATGCTTGCAGCCCTGGTCGGTTTCGGGGCAGCGATCTACTTTGCAATGGCATGGTGGATAGGTGCACTCGACGTCGCGGCGCTGAAGCAGTCGTTTTCTCGTAAAGGCGGATGACGCTTGGCAGCGCGCCCTGGTCGCTCTATACCCAGCCGCCAGACCGGACACCATTTTCATCTAGCGGAGCGTCTACAACATGTCCCAAGTCAGCCAGCGTGTATTCTCCGGCGTGCAGCCAACCGGCAACCTGCACCTGGGCAATTATCTCGGTGCCATCAAGCGCTTTGTCGCCATGCAGTCATCCTATGATTGCATTTATTGCGTCGTTGATTTGCACGCCATTACCCAGGACAGGTCCGTGTGGGGCGGTCCGCAGGAGCTTGCCCGAAGCACACGGGAGGTTACCGCAGCATACCTGGCAGCCGGCATCGATCCGGGCGCGCACATTGTGTTCAACCAGAGTCAGGTTGCGGCTCATTCGGAACTGGCCTGGATCTTTAACTGCGTGGCGCGTGTGGGATGGCTCAACCGCATGACCCAGTTCAAGGACAAGGCCGGCAAGAACCGCGAGAATGCCTCGGTGGGACTGTATGCCTATCCCAACCTGATGGCGGCCGACATCCTGGCCTACCGGGCCACCCATGTGCCAGTCGGCGAGGACCAGAAGCAGCATCTAGAGCTGACCCGCGACATTGCGCAGAAGTTCAACATAGATATGGCCGATGCCTGCACCGAGGCAGGCTACCCGGACGGGTTTTTCCCGCTGCCGGAACCCCTGATCACCGGCCCCGCCACCCGGGTCATGTCATTGCGCGATGGCAACAAGAAGATGTCCAAGTCCGATCCGTCGGATCTGTCCCGCATCAACCTGACCGATGGCGCGGATACCATAGCCAAGAAGATCCGCAAGGCGAAAACCGATCCCGACGCACTGCCCGACACTATGGAGGCGCTGAAGGGCCGGCCGGAGGCGGCCAACCTGCTCGGCATTTTCGCCGCATTGCAGGACAAGACCATCGAAACCGTGGTGCCGGAATTCGCCGGGCGCCAGTTTTCCGACCTGAAACAGGCGCTGGCTGATCTCGCAGTTGAAAAACTGTCGCCGATCGCCGCTGAAATGCAGAAACTGATGGCGTCCCAGGACCATATTGATGCTGTGCTGAAGGACGGAGCGGAGCGTGCCAGCGCCATCGCGGAGCCGGTCATGGCCGATGTCCGGCGAATCATGGGGTTTGTTCGCTAGCCAGCGTTGGGGCTGCGTTCAGCCGGGAAAACAAATTTCTGACAAGCTAATCTGGAATTATTCCAGAAAACGTTTATATGTAAGATAACATTCATCTGGTGTCGCCGATCACATGCACCCGTTGCCGCAGGAGTTCAGACGAACATGTTCATTCAGACAGAAGCCACGCCGAACCCCAGTACGCTCAAATTCATTCCCGGCAAACCCGTCGTGGAAGGTGATCCGAGGGATTTTCGCTCAGCCGATGAAGCGAGCATCTCGCCGTTGGCCGAAAAGCTGTTTTCCGTTGCTGGCGTGGAGGGCGTTTTCCTTGGCACCGACTTCATTACGGTGACCAAGGACGACGGTGAATGGCAGCATCTCAAGCCGGCCGTGCTCGGCGCAATCATGGAGCACTTCATGTCCGGTGCCCCGGTCATCCGCAATGGAGAGACCGAGGCGGTTGCCGATGAAGGAGAGTTCTCCGAAGCCGACCAGCAGATCGTCACAACCATCAAGGAATTGCTCGACACCCGGGTTCGCCCGGCGGTTGCACAGGATGGCGG
>JBCCVY010000059.1:0-12755 GCA_039194725.1 Pseudomonadota bacterium | reverse complement strand
GCCGGTCGGCGGATTGTCGGGCGGTGACAGGCAACGGGTTGCATTGGGCCGGGCCATCGTTCGTGAACCCAAGGCGTTTTTCATGGATGAACCGCTGGGTGCGCTGGATGCTGAGTTTCGCGAGCACATGGCGGAAGAGCTTCGTGCCCTGCATGACCGGATGGGGGCAACGACGGTCTATGTCACCCATGATCAGCTCGAGGCGCTGCAGATGGGCGACAAGATTGTCGTCATGAACCATGGCGTGGTGGAGCAGTTCGGTCAGCCACAGGACATCTACGACTGGCCGGCAACCAAGTTCGTGGCCGGATTTATCGGCTCTCCGGCGATGAACTTTCTCGACTTCGAGGGCATGATCGGGGCCGGTGCCAGCAGCGTGGACTTGAACGGGCACAAGGTGACAGTGCCTCAAACCAGACAGGGGGCGAAGGGACGACTGACCCTTGGCGTCCGGCCCGAGCACGTTCATTTCTCTGACAATTCTGGCTATCGCGGCCAGGTGATCGCAACCGAATACCTCGGCACCACGCAGATCGTGACGCTCAAGACCCCGAATGGCGACGTGAAGGCCCGGGTGCCGTCAAATGTGCCGGTGTCGGTTGGTGAACACATTGGCCTTGAGTTCGATGCCCGCACGCTCAGCGTGTTCGACGCGGACAAGGGCCACGCCCTCATGTCCGAAGCGAACGAGGGGGTGTTGAACCATGGCTGAGGTGGTGCTTGAGAATGTCACCAAGAGTTTTGGTGACACCGTTGCTCTCGATCAGGTCTCGATGACAATAGAAGACGGATCGTTTGTGGTTCTGCTTGGTCCGACCGGGGCCGGCAAGACGACTGCGCTGCGTATGGTTTCCGGTCTTGATACGCCAGACAGTGGCGATGTGCTGATCGGCGGACGCTCGATGAAGGGGTTGATGCCGGCACAGCGCAATGTGGCGATGGTGTTCCAGCAATATTCGCTGTATCCGCATCTGACGGTTCGGCAAAACCTGGAATTTCCCCTGAAATCGCCGCTTCTAAACACGCCGCAGGGCGATATCGACAAGAAGGTCAGCGCCGTCTCCGAAATTCTGCAGATCACGCAAAAACTGGACAACAAGACCACCGCACTGTCTGGTGGCGAGATGCAGCGTGTTGCCATTGGCCGGGCGCTGGTGCGCGACCCGTCGATCTATCTGATGGACGAGCCGCTCAGCTCGCTGGATGCGAAACTTCGCGCTGACCTTCGCATTGAACTTAAGAGCATCCAGGCGAATTCGGGCGCGACACTGCTGTACGTGACCCATGACCAGATCGAAGCCATGACAATGGCAACCCATGTCGGCGTCCTCGACAAGGGCAGGCTGGTTCAGTTCGGGTCGCCGCGCGAGATCTATGAAGATCCGGTCAGCATTTACGCCGCTAGCCGTCTCGGCCAGCCACGGATCAACATCCTGCCGGCTGACCTGTTCGAGGGAGCCCCGGCCGGTGCCAGGCTGATCGGGTTGCGACCCGAACAGATTGCGCAGGGCGAGGGTGAAGAAAGTTTCGTCACCCGGGTCGAACACCTTGGCGACCAGACCCGGCTTCATCTGTCGTTCAAGGACCATGACCTGATTACCGTCACTGACGCTCATACCGAGCTGAAGAGCGGAGATATCGTGAAAATCAAGCCGGACAAGCCGTTCTACTTCGATGCGAGCGGCGACCGATTTTCTGGAAGGGAGAAATAAATGTCTCAATTCATGAACAAGAAAGAGGACATTGTTACCGAGGCCGTGGATGGTGTTGTCGCTGCCTCCGGCGGCAGGCTGGCGCGGCTGGACGGCTATCCCCACATCCGCGTTGTGGTCCGCAATGACTGGGACAAGTCAAAGGTCGCACTGGTTTCAGGTGGCGGTTCCGGCCACGAACCCGCCCATGCCGGATTTGTCGGGGCAGGCATGTTGACGGCGGCCGTGTGCGGCGACGTGTTTGCCTCGCCCAGCGTTGATGCCGTGCTGGCCGGCATCCTGGCGGTGACAGGTCCTGCCGGTTGTCTGCTGATCGTGAAGAACTACACGGGAGACAGGCTCAATTTCGGCCTGGCTGCAGAACGGGCGAAAGCTTTCGGCCTCAATGTCGAAATGGTGATTGTTGACGATGACATCGCGCTGCCCGATCTGCCGCAGGCCCGCGGTGTGGCGGGTACGCTTTTCGTGCACAAGATCGCCGGTGCGCTGGCGGAACGCGGTGGTGACCTGGAAACGGTCGCTCAGGCGGCACGCAAGGTGATCGCCGGCACAAAAAGTATCGGCATGTCGCTGGACACATGCACGGTTCCCGGTTCGCCCAAGGAAGCCAGGATTCCGGATGGCATGGCTGAGCTGGGGCTGGGCATTCACGGCGAGGCCGGGGTCGAGCAGGTGGCGTTCAACGGTGCGAAGGAAGCAGTCGCTGCGGTTGCCAACAAACTGTCAGCCGCAATCGACGACAGGCCGCACGTTGCGCTGGTCAACAATCTTGGCGGAGCCTCGGTGCTTGAAATGTCGGTTCTGGCCCACGAATTGGGGCAATCGCCCATTGCCGACCGGATTGCTCACATGATCGGTCCGGCTACAATGATGACATCGTTGGACATGCGCGGATTTTCGGTATCGCTCTATCCGGCTGACGACAGCGAGATCGAACTGTTGTGCACGGCCACACCGTTGGCAGCCTGGCCCGGCGTCTCGGAAATCGGACCGGTGGGTCTGGTGGCGGTTCCTGACGGCCTGACACCGATCGCGCCGCTGCCGTCAGACCATGCGGAGACGCGCACATTCCTGACGGATTGTTGTGAGGTTCTGATTGCCGCGGAAGATGATCTGAACGCCCTGGATGCAAAGTCAGGTGACGGCGATACGGGCTCAACCCTGGCGGGCGCCGCGCGTGCGCTGATTGCCGCAATGGACCGGTTGCCATTGGCAGATCACACGCAACTGTTGCGAGCCATCGGGCTTGAACTGAGCCAGACCATGGGCGGGTCATCCGGGGTGTTGCTTGCGATCTTCTTTGCTGCCTCCGGAGATGGTGCGTCGAGCGGCCTGCCGATGCGCGAGGCATTGAAGGCCGGCCTTGCGCGCATGCAGGAAATCGGCGGTGCCCAGATGGGGGACCGCACCATGGTTGACGCGCTGGCGCCGGCGCTTGAAGCGCTGGAGAACAGCGTGCGCGATGCCGCGTATGCGGCGCGCTCAGGTGCAGATCACACGGCTACCATACTGCAGGCAAAGGCAGGCCGCGCGGCGTACATCAATGCCAAGCAGCTGGAAGGCCATGCGGACCCCGGCGCAGAAGCAGTGGCCCGCCTGTTTGAGCATCTCGCGGCGTGATGGGAACAGTTCACCGGGCTGCTAAAGCGGCCAGACGAGCAGGATCATCGGAAGTGACACCGCCAGGATGATGACTTCCAGCGGCAGACCCATAGGCCAGTAGTCTCCAAAGCGATAGCCGCCCGGTCCCATGATGATGGTGTTGTTCTTGTGTCCGATAGGGGTCAGGAAGGCGCAGCTCGCCGCGACCGCCACGCCCATCAGCATGGCATCCGGGTTGACGTTCATCTGCTCGGCGATCCGGATCGATACCGGGGCTGCCACCAGCACGGTGGCCACATTGTTCAACACGTCCGACAAGGTCATGGTAACCGCCATCAGCAGCAACAGGACGGCCCATGCCGGCCAGCCGCCGGTGAAGTCGACGATGGCGTTGGCAATCAGTTCGGTGCCGCCGGAGGTTTCAATGGCGGCGCCGATCGGGATCAGTGATGCCAGCAGCACGATCACCGGCCATTCGACCGATTCATAGATCTGCGACAGGGTTACGACCTTGAGGAGTGCGTATATGGCGACACAGGCGGCCAGCGCAACCGGAAGGTAGACCAGGCCGAAGCTCGCCGCGATTATCGCAGCCGCGAATATGGCGATGGAAAAGCCCGCCTTTTCCCGCTGGGTGACCTGCAGGCCGCGCTCAGCCAGCGGCAGGCCGCCGAGCCATTGCACCACGTCAGGCAGCGCCTCCTTGTCACCCATCAGCAGCAGCACGTCACCGGCCTGCAGCTTCAAGCGCCTGACCCGGTCGCGAAATGGGCGGCCCTGTCGCGCAACCCCCAGCAACATGGTCTGCTGCCGGTTCAGCAGCCTGACATCGTGGGCGGAGCGTCCCTCCACCCTGGAGCCGGACGCGACAACGGCTTCGGTCATTGCCAAGGTGCCGGTCAGAGCGCCCTTGTGGCGTGACGAAGCGGAATAGGAGAGCTTCAGGGCATTGGAGAACTGTTCCAGGCTCTGCGGGTCGGCCTCCAGAACCAAAATGTCACCTTTGCGGATTTCCACGCCGCGGGCCGAGCCCGGCAGGCGCTCTCCGCGCCGGATCAGGCCGAGGACGAAGACATCGTTTTCCTCCGCAACTGGCGCCAGTTCGCGGACTTTCTGGCCGATTGCCGGTGATCCCTCGGGAACCTGGGCCTCCATGACGTAGCCCTCAAGGTTCTCAAGCTCCACGGCAGATTCCGACCTGGCCTTGTCCTGGGGTATGAAGCGCCAGCCGACGAACGCGATATAGATGAGGCCGGCGATCGCGCATGCAAGCCCGACAGGCGCGAAATCGAACATGGAGTATGAGCTGCCGAGCGGTTCGCCGTTGAACGTGGCGCTGCCGCGAAACTGGGCTATGACGATGTTGGTCGGCGTGCCGATCATGGTCACCATGCCGCCCAGAATGGTGGCGAATGACAGCGGCATCAGGGTTGCCGCGCGCGAGCGCTTGGCCTTGTCGGCGGCCTGCATGTCGACTGGCATCAGCAGCGCCAGCGCCGCGACATTGTTCATGAACGCAGACAGCGCGCCGCCAACCAACCCCATGATGCCGATATGTGCCGTGATCCCGCGCTGAGCGGAAATTATGTTGCGGGTCAACAGGTCAACCGCGCCGGATTGCGACAGGGCCCGGGACACGATCAGCACCAGCGCAATGATGATGACGGCTGGATGGCCAAAGCCGGAAAAGGCGGTGTCCTTGTCGACGACGCCGAGAATGACCGCCAGCGCCAGCGCGGCAAATGCCACCAGGTCATAGCGGATGCGTCCCCAGACCAGCAGTCCGAGCACGCTGCCCATGATGACGAAGAGGATGATTTGTTCGTTGGTCATGACTGGGCGCAAGTTAACGACTGAAACGTATTTGCCAACCTGCTAAATGACGCTTGGCGTCAACTGTAGTGTTTGGTCACTACAATGAAGTCGGTGCCCTTGCCGGTTTCCGGTCCCAGTCCGGTGTCGGAAATGGCGACAGAGGAATGCGGTCCCAGCCGGTATTCAATGCGGTGGCGCACGTGGTCGGGAATGGTGAACCGCAAAAACGCATCCAGTCCGGCTTTGGATGTTTCGTGCTCGAGGCTGACCGACAGCCACTTTGGCTTGTTTCGATCACCGTGTTCTTCCGGCAGGGTCAGCAGGTGGGCGCCCAGCGGCTGCTCGGCGTCCTTGAGCGGAATGGCGACATCAAACAGTGGCTTGTAGCCCTGGCGCACATAGAGGTGGCCTTCCGGGTAGTCTTCAGCACCATTGGATGAACGCAGCGCATGGTAAGTGGCATCGTTCAGAACACCGTTTGCCGGCAGTTCAATCGACTTCTGGAAGTTGTGAATTGCGCGCCATGTGTTGCGCCCCACATAGCCGTCCGGCTTGCCGGCCTTGAAGCCGAGCTTGTTCAGGATTTTTTGCGCATTGAGGGTTTTTTCCCGGCCGGTCAGACGGGTCAGCAACACCCGCAATGGCGGGTTTGTTGACTGCTTCGTGTAATGGCGCGTTTCCACTGCGGACAACGGCTTGAGCAGGCCGGCGTGCTCGACGTCGACGGGAACAGCAGGTGTATCGGCAATGATCACGTGCCGGTCGCTGGTCTCAAGATCAAACAGCTGTTTTGCAAACTCGTCCGGCATCCGCACGCAACCATGCGAGGCGGGATAACCGGGTAACTCGCCGGCGTGCAGTGCGATGCCGCTCCAGGTCAACCGCTGCATGAACGGCATCGGCTCGTGCACATACAGGTTTGACCAGCGGAACTTGTGCTTGCGCAACACAGAGAAAATGCCGTGTGGCGTTTCCTTGCCGGGTTTGCCTGACGAAATCGGGCTGAAGCCGATCTGGCGCCGACCTGAGAAGACCTGCATGGACTGCTGCCGGATCGATATCAGCACCTGCAGGGTTTCGGTTGCGGACGGCGGCTGGATAGGCGTGAAGGGCGGCACCGGCTTCGGATTGGCCGCCAGCAGTCGCCTGCGGTGAGACGGGGAACTGGCGGCAAAGGCAGTGCGGGCAGTCAGTGCCAGACAGGCGCTTGCAGTAACGCCTGCCAGAAGCCGCCGCCGGCTTATGCTGGACCGCCGGCTCAAACAAAGGCCCCGTGACAGTGCTTGAACTTCTTGCCTGATCCGCACGGGCATGCCTGATTGCGCCCCACGGGCCCCCAGGTTTCCGGGTCCTCCACGTTGAACCCGTCCGGCTGGTCCGGTGACGGAGACACTGCGGCCGACAGCACCGTGCCGGGCGGCAGCTCATTGCCATGTTCATCGAAGTCCTCGATGAACATGGCAGGCAGTTCCTCATCGTCGGGGAACATGTCGTCGGCGCCGTTCTGGGAGACTTCAACCCTGAGCAGTTGACCGGTTACCACCGCGCGCAGGCGCACGATCATCTGCTCAAACAGCGTGAAGCCCTCGGTCTTGTATTCGTTGAGCGGATCACGCTGACCGTAGCCGCGCAACTGGACTGCCTGGCGCAAATGTTCCAGGGTGATGATATGCTCGCGCCACAACTGGTCAAGCGAGCGCAGCAACACTTCCTTCTCGATATACTCCATGATTTCGGAACCGTATTTTTCACGCTTCTCGGCATAGAGCTTGTCGGCGGCTTCGGTTACACGTTCACGGATCTCCTCGTCCGCGATACCTTCCTCGTCAGCCCAGTCCTCGATCGGGAAGTCGATTGCAACCACGTCGCGCAGTTTCTCGCGCAGGTCGGTTGAACGCCATTGTTCGGGATAGGCGCTGGGCGGGATGAACTCGACAACGGTCGTATCCACGACTTCGTGGCGCATGTCGTCCACGGTGCCGGAAATCTCGTTGCCGTTCATGATGTCGATGCGCTGTTCGAAAATCACCTTGCGCTGGTCGTTCATCACATCGTCGAATTTCAGAATGTTCTTGCGGGCGTCAAAGTTGCGCGCTTCGACCTTTTGCTGAGCTTTTTCAAGGGCCTTGTTGATCCACGGGTGGACGATCGCCTCGCCTTCTTCCAGGCCGAGCTTCTGCAGCATCGAGTCCATGCGCTCGGAGCCGAAAATGCGCATCAGGTCGTCTTCCAGCGACAGGTAGAAACGCGACCGGCCCGGGTCGCCCTGACGGCCGGAACGGCCACGCAGCTGGTTGTCGATGCGGCGGCTTTCATGGCGTTCGGTGGCGATGACAAACAGCCCACCTGCTTCGAGTGCCTTTTGCTTGTGTTCGGCAATTTCGGCGTTGATCTTTTCGACGGCGGTATCGCGCTTGTTGCCTTCCGCCATATCGCCAAGCTCATTTTCAATGCGCATTTCAGCATTGCCGCCAAGCTGAATATCGGTGCCGCGTCCAGCCATGTTGGTGGCAATCGTAACTGCTCCCGGCACACCGGCCTGCGAGATGATCTGGGCTTCTTGTTCATGGTAGCGCGCATTCAGCACATTGTGCGGAATGCCGAGTTCATTGAGATGCTGGGACAGGTATTCGGACTTGTCGATCGACGTGGTGCCCACCAGCACCGGCTGACCGCGTTCACGGGCATCCTTGACGGCCACGACAATGGCGTCGAACTTCTCGCGCACGCTGCGATACACTTCGTCGTCCTCATCGACGCGCTGCACGGGTACATTGGTCGGCACCTCGACCACGTCGAGCTTGTAGATGTCGAGAAACTCGTCTGCTTCAGTGGCTGCGGTGCCGGTCATGCCGGCCAGTTTTTCGTACAGTCGGAAATAGTTCTGGAAGGTGATCGACGCCAGCGTCTGGTTTTCCGGCTGAATGCGGACATGTTCCTTGGCTTCGATGGCCTGATGCTGACCTTCGGAATAGCGCCTGCCCGGCATCATCCGCCCGGTGAACTCGTCGATGATCACCACCTCGTTGTCCTTGACGATGTAGTCGCGGTCTTTGACAAACACTTTGTGGGCGCGAAGCGACTGATTGACGTGATGGACCAGAGCCACGTTTTCCACGTCATACAGCGATCCCTCGCTCATCAGCCCGGCTTCCTGCAGCAACTGTTCAATGTGCTCGTTGCCGGTCTCGGTCAAGGTCACCGTCTTGGTCTTTTCGTCAATTTCGTAATCTTCCTCAACCAGCTTCGGCATGATGCTGTCGATGTCGTTGTACAGCTCTGAGCGGTCTTCGAGGGCGCCTGAGATGATCAGCGGGGTGCGGGCCTCGTCGATCAGGATGGAATCGACTTCGTCGACGATCGAATAATAATGGCCGCGTTGCACCATGTCCTCGACTGCGTATTTCATGTTGTCGCGAAGATAGTCGAACCCCAGCTCATTGTTGGTGGCATATGTCACATCACAGGCGTATTGGTCACGGCGTTCATCGTCTTCCAGGCCGTGCACAATGACGCCGACCCTGAGACCGAGAAACTCATAGACCTTGCCCATCCAGGCGGCATCGCGCTGGGCCAGATAGTCATTGACGGTGACCACATGCACCGCCTTGCCGGAAATGGCGTTGAGATAGACCGGCAGCGTTGCGACCAGCGTCTTGCCCTCGCCGGTTCTCATTTCGGCAATCGAATTGTCATTCAGCACCATGCCGCCGATCAGCTGCACGTCAAAGTGACGCAGGCCCAGGGCGCGTTTTGATGCCTCGCGCACCGTTGCAAAGGCAGGAACAAGCAGGTCATCCAGAGAGGTGCCGTCGGTGTACTGCTGCCGGAATGTTTCAGTGCGTGCACGAAGGTCGTCATCGCTGAGTGCGGCGAGTTCAGGCTCAAGCGCGTTGATGGCGTCTACACGGCTCTGATATTTTTTGACCTTACGGTCGTTTGAGCTGCCAAAAACCTTGGCAGCTATTGAACCCAGTCCGAACATTTGGTGTCCTTAGAATTGCGTCTTGTTAGACCGCAGAAAGCCGTTTTCGGCTCCTCGGCCGTCATTTTTGCGTAGCCGTTGTCAGGCGAGAACCATGCCGTAATGTTTAATCAACTTGTCTGTACGCCGCAACAGGTGTGGCAAATGGGTAACGTCTTGCGGAAAAATGTAGTATGGAAACACGACATTAAACGGCATCAGAGGTTGTGTCAGCGGCAAATAGTGTGGATAAGCGGCTGTTTCAAGGCGAAAATTGAGGCCTGAACAAGAATTGGTGAGGCGGTTCTCTAGGCGACAGCACACTTGAATATCATATGGAATGTACGCATTGTGCAGCGCATCGATGGCGTTTGTCGTCTGCGAGACGTATTGCGGTCATGTTGAGTTGGCTTAATGTCGCCCGAATTGGCGAGCATTGACCTGACATGATCAGGGAAAGTTGATCTGGATTTATGACGATCCTGTTCCTGCCGGCACGGCAGCAAGCAGGCCAAGAGGTTGGTTGGGTGATATGAGAACGTTTTGTTTGAAGCTGGCTGTGGCACTGGTGACGACCGCAGTTGTGGCAGGCTCGACGGTCGCCGGCGCACAGGAGGCTGACAAGGTCGTGGCCAAGGTCAACGGCTACAATATTACGACGAAGGAGATTGCGCTCGCATCTGACGACTTGCGGCCACAGCTGGAAAAGGTTCCGGCAAACTTCCGGTTTGCGTTTGTCGTTGAATACCTGATCGAGCGCCACCTGCTTGCACAGGAAGCCGTGAAGGCGAATACGATCGACACCGAAGAATACAAGAACCGGCTGAAGTTCTATCAGGCCAAGGCGCTGCGCGACGCCTATTTCACGGACAACCTCGCCACCTCGGTTACAGAGGATGCGGTCAAAGCCGCCTATCAGAAAGAGGCCTCCAAGGTGACGACGGAAAAGCGTGCGCGTGCGCGCCATATCCTGGTGAACTCGGAAGCAGATGCGAAAGCGGTAATGGCCCGCCTGCAAAAGGGCGAGAGATTTGAGGAAGTGGCCAAACAGGTGTCGCTGGACGGGTCCCGCGACTATGGCGGAGATCTGGGCTTCTTCACCGCGGCTGAAATGGTGCCGGCGTTTTCCAAGGCGGTATTTGCTCTGAACAAGGGTGAGGTTTCGCAACCGGTAAAGACCGACTTCGGCTGGCATGTCATCAAGCTGGAAGATATTCAGGAGGGCGGTGCGCAGCCGTTTGAACAGGTCAGGAACCCGATACGGCTGGTGTTGCTGCGCAAGGCCGTTCAGGACAAGGTGCTGGAATTGCGTGCCGCGGGCCAGATCGAGATTCTGGATCCGGACCTGAAACGCCTGCAGGAAGAAGCGGAAAAGAAACGCCAGGCACTTGATGCCTCCGGCCAGGTTCCGCGGACAACCGGCGGTGCCGCATCGCAGACCACCGGCGGAAAATCCAACAAGGGTGACTCTGAACAATAGCGTACATGCCAGTACCTGATTTCATTGCCCGCAAATCCGGATGAGGATTTGCGGGCTTTTTGTTTGTTGCCAGCTGCCGCTTGCCGGTTTAACCAGTCCTGATGGTTCAACTGCGCCCGGACTGCGCTTTTACAGGACAATCAGCCATGGCCAAAGCATTGCCCCGTTCACCGCTCGCGCCGCACAGTTATGCCGATCTGCCGTCGATTGACGGTGTGCGCCTGGCCACTGCAGCGACCGGGGTCAAGTACAAGGGCAGGGATGACCTGCTGTTGTGTGTGTTGGACAAAGGATCAAGCATCGCCGGCGTTTTGACCAGTTCAAAGACCTGTTCCGCGCCGATCGACCTGTGTCGTGCCAATCTGCAGAAAGGCAAGGTGCGCGCCATTGTCGTCAATGCCAGCAATGCCAACGCGTTTACCGGCAAGGCCGGGGTGAGGACCGTTGAGGCAACGGCCGCTGCGGCCTGCAAGGTCGTCGGTTGCGATGCCTCGGAAGTCTATCTGGCGTCAACGGGTGTGATCGGCGAGCCGCTCGATCCGGCACCGATTACATCGAGGCTCGCCGGTTTGAGCGACGCGGCAACCGGCGATGCATGGATGGCGGCGGCCCGGGCGATCATGACCACGGACACGTATCCCAAGCTCGCAACCGCCACCGCCAGGCTGGGCGGCAAGACGGTTACCATCAACGGGATCGCCAAGGGTTCCGGCATGATCGCGCCCGATATGGCGACCATGCTTTGCTTTGTGTTCACCGATGCAGGGCTGCCACGCGGGCTGATGCAGAAAATGCTGGCAGACGCTGCGGACCGCAGTTTCAACTCCATTACTGTGGATGGCGACACCTCCACATCGGATACGCTTTTGCTATGTGCCACGGGCAAATCCGGAAGCGCGCCGAAGGGGGTTCGCAGCATTGAAGATGCCTCGGTGAGATCTTTCCGGAAGGGTCTCGACAACGTGCTGCAGTACCTGGCGCACCAGACCGTGCGTGACGGTGAAGGCGCCAGCAAGTTTGTGGCGATGTCGGTGACCGGCGCCGAAAACGACACAGCCGCCAGACGCATCGGCCTTGCGGTTGCCAATTCACCGCTGGTCAAGACCGCCATAGCCGGTGAAGATGCCAACTGGGGACGGATCGTCATGGCGGTCGGCAAGTCCGGCGAAAAAGCCGACCGTGACAAGCTGAAGATCCGCATCGGCGGAGTCCTGGTCGCATCACGCGGCAGTGTCCACCCCGGTTATGACGAAGACGAGCTGGTGCCGCACATGAAGGGTCAGCACATTGACATTGCCGTGGATGTCGGTGTCGGCAAGGGCAGGGCGACGGTGTGGACGTGTGACCTGACCCACGGCTACATTGACATTAACGGATCGTATCGAAGCTGAAACGCCGGTTGCAATTTGGTAACCTTGCCGACACAAAGGGTGTTTGCAGCCCTTCAAAACCTAAAATCCAAACAACCCTGTTAACCCTTATCCGCCAAGGTGGTTCCCGGACATGAACGGAAAGAAGCTCGTTCTCGTCGTTGCCTGTGCACTGGTCGATCCGGACGGTAGAGTCCTGATAGCCCAGCGCCCTCAGGGCAAGGCACTTGCCGGTTTTTGGGAATTTCCCGGCGGCAAGGTCGAACCCGGAGAACAACCTGAAGCCGCGCTGATACGCGAGTTGAAGGAAGAGTTGGGTATCGATGTGACGCAAGCCTGTCTGGCACCGATGACGTTTGCCAGCCACGCCTATGACGATTTCCACCTGCTCATGCCGGTTTATGTATGCCGCAGGTGGAATGGCGAGGTTAACAAGCGCGAGCACAGCGATATTCGCTGGGTGAGGCCAAACAGGCTACGCGAGTTTCCCATGCCGCCGGCAGATGAGCCGCTGATAGCCCATCTGATCGATCTGCTCTGACAAAGGGCGCCGGCAGCAACCCGTTGATGTTCCAACACAACTGATCCGCCAGACAAGGCGGGCGCATGTGGATGAGTACAGTGAGTAACGGGGAACCAAGTCAGATGTTCAGTTCAAAGCCAGATACAATGCAGGCAGACCGCCGTCCGGTCATGCGGGATTACACGGTCCTCGCCCTCGGCATGTCGGCAGCCATCATCACAACCCTTGCGGTTATCGGCGGCAGCCTGGCCGGGTGGGGAGCCTGAGCCGGGCGCGTGGCGCGCGATGG
>JBCCVY010000058.1:0-12971 GCA_039194725.1 Pseudomonadota bacterium | reverse complement strand
TCGCCGATATAGACGATGTTGTCGTTCTTCAGGCAGTTTGCCGAGCGGACAGACAGTTCCAGCTCATCCACCTTCTTAAGCAGCGCTGCGTTGAATTCCAGCTCCGGCTTTTCTTCCTCGGTGACGACCTGCTGCGGTTCTTCGAAATTGATGAACACCTGCAACTGGTCCTGAAGAATACGAGCGGAATAGGCCACGGCGTCTTCCGGTGTCATGGAGCCGTCGGTCTCGATGGTCATGATCAGCTTGTCATAATCGAGAACCTGGCCTTCACGGGTGTTCTCGACCTTGTAGGACACGCGCTTGACCGGGCTGTACAGGCTATCGACCGGGATCAGGCCGATCGGCGCATCTTCGGGACGGTTGCGCTCGGCAGCGGCGTAACCCTTGCCGGTGTTGACGGTGAACTCCATGCGCACTTCCGCACCATCATCGAGCGTGCAGATCGGCAGCGTCGGGTTGAGAATGGTGATGTCACCGCTTTCCTCGATATCGCCGGCGGTAACCGCGCCTGGGCCCTGTTTGCGCAGCGTCAGGCGCTTGGGACCTTCACCCTGCATGCCGACGGCGATTTCCTTGATGTTCAGCACGATGTCGGTCACGTCCTCACGCACACCGGCGATGGAGGAGAATTCGTGCAGCACGCCATCGATCTGAACCGAAGTGACCGCTGCGCCCTGCAGCGACGACAACAGTACCCGACGCAGGCTGTTGCCAAGCGTCATGCCGAAGCCGCGCTCCAGCGGCTCGGCAACCAACGTCGCGGTCCGACGGCGGTCACGGCCGGCATTGACGTCCAGCTTTATCGGCTTGATAAGATCTTGCCAGTTCTTGGTGTTCACGGTGTCGACCTCTGTTCGGTTGCGGGTATCTGTGTCCGCGGACCGGAACAAGAACCCTCATATTCAAATCGTGGTGGCAAATCCGGCTGACCATCCAGCAGATTTGCCGATACTCTTGTTTGCCCTATACGCGGCGGCGCTTGGGTGGGCGAACGCCATTGTGCGGTATCGGCGTGACGTCGCGGATCGACGTCACCTGAAGACCGACTGCCTGAAGCGCGCGCAACGCTGACTCGCGGCCAGAACCGGGGCCGCACACTTCGACCTCAATGGTCTTCATGCCGTGTTCCATCGCAATCTCACCGGCCTGTTCAGCGGCAACCTGGGCAGCATAAGGTGTGGACTTGCGAGATCCCTTGAACTTCATCTTGCCAGCCGACGACCAGGCGATCGCGTTGCCCTGCACATCGGTGATGGTGATCATGGTGTTGTTGAACGTGGAGTTCACGTGGGCGACACCAGAGGAGATGTTCTTACGTTCCTTGCGGCGCGTACGTGTTGGTTCTTTAGCCATTTCAAAAATGCTTTCCGAGACAGAAACTGATTACTTCTTCTTGCCTGCAATCGCCTTGGCTGGCCCCTTGCGGGTGCGGGCATTGGTATGGGTGCGCTGACCGCGAACCGGCAGGCCGCGGCGATGGCGCAAGCCACGGTAGCAGCCAAGGTCCATCAGGCGCTTGATGTTCATTGCGGTTTCACGGCGCAAGTCGCCTTCAACCATGTAGTCGCGATCAATCGCTTCACGGATCTGGATGACCTCCGCGTCCGACAACTCGTTGACGCGGCGCTCTGAAGCAATGTTGACCGATTCACAGATCTGTTTGGCGTAATTCGCGCCGATGCCGTGAATATACTGCAGCGCGATCACCACGCGCTTGTTCGTCGGAATGTTGACGCCTGCTATACGGGCCAAGACGCTATTCTCCTGCATACGGTCTGGCCCGACATAGTGTCAGAAATGCCAGCACCAAAACTGAACCAAAGAACGGATTGTTGCTGCCTAACGGCAACAAGGCTCACCCCAAGCAGAAACAGCTCTACTTGCGGTCAGCCTGTAAGCAACCGGATTGGCGCAGTTTCTATGCCGGATTCCCCGGCACGTCAACCATTTAACCGCTATCCTGTCGCCTGCGACCCCTACCCGTTCAACACCTCCATGATCTGACGGGTGACTTCGTCCATTTCCGCCATACCATCAACACTTCGCAGCGTACCTTTCGTTGCGTAATACTCGATCAGCGGCGCTGTCTGGGCGTGATAGACATCAAGCCGTTTCTTCAGCGCTTCTGCATTGTCGTCGGCCCGCGGACCGCCCACTGTCTCAGTCGCACGCTTTTCGATGCGATTGATCAGTATCTCGTCATTGACCTTGAGTTCCACCACCGCGTCGAGCTGCAGGCCCTTGTCGGCCAGCATGACGTCCAGCGCCTCGGCCTGCGACACATTGCGCGGGAAGCCGTCCAGGATGAACCCGGCGGCGCAATCGGGATCTTCGATGCGCTCCGATATGATGCCGACGACGACATCATCCGGGACCAGCTCGCCGCGCGCCATCACGTCCTTGGCTTTCAACCCAACGGGTGAACCTGCTGCAGCAGCGGCGCGCAGCATGTCGCCAGTGGACAGTTGCTTCATGTTCCGGCTGGCCTCGATACGCTGTGCCTGCGTACCCTTGCCGGCGCCCGGGGGGCCGAGAATGATGATATTCACTTGCGCGATCCCCTGAGCTTGGTCTTCTTCATCAAGCCCTCATACTGCTGGGCCAGCAAATGCGACTGCACCTGGGACACCGTATCCATTGTAACGGACACGATAATCAGGAGTGACGTGCCGCCAAAATAGAACGGTATGGCGGCATATGAGGTTAGCATCTCCGGCAACAGGCACACTGCAGCCAGATAAAGCGCGCCGACCACTGTTATGCGGGTCAGGACATAATCGATGTATTCCGCGGTGCGCTCACCGGGCCGGATGCCAGGTATGAAGCCGCCGTACTTCTTCAGGTTGTCGGCCGTTTCCTTCGGGTTGAACATGATCGCGGTGTAGAAGAACGCGAAAAAGATGATCAGGCCAATATAGATCGCCAGGAACAATGGCTGGCCGCGCCCCAGCAGGGCGTTGATGGTGTTGAGCCAGTCAGGCCCGCTGCCCTGGCTGAAATTCGATACGGTGATCGGCAGCAACAACAGGGACGATGCGAAGATCGGCGGAATAACACCGGCTGTGTTCAGCTTCAGCGGAAGATGAGACGGATCCACGTTCTGAATCTGGTTGCCGACCTGGCGCTTGGGATACTTGACCAGCAACCGGCGCTGGGCACGCTCCATGAACACGATGATGGCGATGGTGATCAGGGCCAGAATGATGATGCCGATGATCAGGAAGGTCGACATCTGACCGGTCCGGCCAAGTTCAAGGATGGCAGCAATGGCAGACGGCAATTCCGCAATGATGCCGGCAAAGATGATGAGCGAAATGCCATTTCCTATGCCGCGCGCGGTGATTTGCTCACCCAGCCACATCAGGAACACGGTACCGCCGGTGAGAGTGATAACCGTGGAAATCCGGAAATACCAGCCAGGGTCAATCACCGTATTGCCCTGGCTTTCCAGGCCAACGGCTATGCCGTAGGCCTGCAATGCCGCCAGTATCACGGTGCCATACCGGGTGTACTGGTTGATCTTCTTGCGGCCCTGCTCGCCCTCCTTCTTGAGCTGTTCAAGATGCGGGCTGACGGTCGTCATCAGCTGGATGATGATCGACGCCGAAATGTAGGGCATGATATTGAGGGCAAATATGGCCATGCGCCCCAGCGCACCGCCGGCCAGGCCGTTGATCCAGCCAAGAATTCCGGAAGAGTTCTGCTGTACAAGGCGAGCCAGTTCATTGGCATCAACACCGGGGATCGGAATATAGGTGCCGAGCCGGTATACCACCAGGGCAGCCAGCGTGAACCAGATACGTTTCTTGAGATCTTCTGCTTTTGCGAAAGATGCGAAGCTCAGATTTGCTGCAAGTTGCTCGACAGCGGATGCCATTCGGGATTCCTTATCCGTGTACCTGACCAGTGCTGGTGACCAATATCGGCATGCAGCCGCCTGATCACAAGCACCAAGTTATCACAAAGGCCCGTTTTGCTAGAGCAACATGGGTTCTGATGAACCCATAAAGTTGCTCTATCACTTTGAGAGCGATCAGGTTTATGATTTTGGCTGGATCAACCAAAACCGCCCTGATCTAGGTCAGGCCTTGGCCTTTTCTTCCTCAACTGGTTTTTCTTCGATCAAATTCACCTTACCGCCGGCCTTTTCAATGGCTGCGGCTGCAGATTTGGTGGCGTGGTTCACATGCAGATCCAGCTTGGCCTTCAGTTCGCCCTGGCCGAGCACGCGCACGCCGTCAAGCGGTTTGGAAACAATACCGGCAGCCAGCAGCGCGGCCAGGTCCACAGGCTTCTTGACATCCAGCTTCTTGGCGTCAACCGCAGCCTGAAGACGGCCCAGATTGACTTCGTTGAACGCGAGCCGGTTCGGCTTGGTAAAGCCACGCTTGGGCAAGCGCCGGTAAATCGGCATCTGGCCACCTTCAAAGCCGTGCTTGGGCCCACCCGAACGCGATCCGTGGCCCTTGTGACCCCGGCCTGCGGTCTTGCCCTTGCCGGAGCCGATACCACGGCCAACACGTGTGCGCTCTTTACGGGCACCCGGATTGTCTGAAATTTCGTTGAGCTTCATTGTCTTTGCTTCTCTTGTATCTGTTTGGCCGCACGGCCGAAAAACGCCTACTGACCGTCCACTACGCGAACCAGGTGCGAAACCTTGGCGATCATGCCGCGAACCGCAGGAGTATCCTCCAGCGTGCGCGTACGGTGCATCTTGTTGAGCCCCAGGCCGACAAGAGTGGCGCGCTGGTCACCAGGGCGGCGCAGCGGCGATCCAATCTGCTGGACGGTGACAGTCTTTTTATCCTTGGCCATGATATTCCTCAATCAACCATTTTGTACCGGCGCAACTGCGCCTGATCAATCCGCTGAAACCTCGCCGTCCTTACGACGCGACATGATGTCAGACACCTTCTTGCCACGACGCGCAGCCACGGAACGCGGGCTGGTCTCGTGCTTGAGCGCATCAAAGGTTGCACGAACCATGTTGTACGGGTTCGATGTCCCAATTGACTTCGCCACCACATCCTGCATGCCGACGCTTTCGAACACGGCGCGCATCGGGCCACCGGCAATGATGCCGGTGCCGGCGGGTGCTGAACGGAGCACCACACGCCCGGCGCCATGGCGACCGGCAACATCGTGGTGAAGTGTGCGACCTTCGCGCAGCGGAACGCGGATCATCTCGCGCTTGGCGCTTTCGGTAGCCTTGCGGATGGCCTCCGGCACTTCGCGTGCCTTGCCGTGACCAAAGCCGACCCGGCCTTTCTGGTCGCCCACAACAACGAGAGCGGCAAAGCCGAACCTGCGGCCACCCTTTACAACCTTGGCAACACGGTTGATGTGGACGAGCTTGTCGACAAACTCGTTGTCCTGATCCCGGTCGCGGCGTTCGCGTTCTCTTGCCATCTGATTATACCTGTTTCTCAGTCAAAATTGTTAGAACTTCAGTCCGCCTTCACGGGCTGCGTCAGCCAGGGTCTTGACCCGGCCATGATAAAGATAACCGCCACGGTCGAAGACAACCGCTTCCACGCCGGCCTTCTTGGCGCGTTCCGCCACCAGCTTGCCGACAGCGGCCGCTGCGGCTGAATCGCCACCGGTCTTCAGGGAACCGCGCAGGTCCTTTTCCAGCGTTGAGGCTGCGGCGATGGTCACGCCTTTCGCATCATCGATAACCTGCACCGAAATGTTCTTGTGCGACCGGTTTACGCTGAGACGCGGACGACCATTGTTGTTGGCCTTCAGTTCCCGGCGGACACGCTGCTTGCGGCGCTCGCTAATTGTCAGTTTTCCAGACATTGTCTTAAAGCCCTTCAGCTCAACCGTTACTTCTTCTTGCCTTCCTTGCGGAAGATTGTCTCATCGGCGTACTTGACGCCCTTGCCCTTGTAGGGCTCCGGCGGACGCCATGCACGAATCTCGGCAGCGACCTGGCCGACACGCTGCTTGTCGATGCCGGATACGACGATTTCAGTCGGCTTCGGCACCTTGATGTCGATACCATCGGGAACCGCGTAGACCACGTCGTGGCTGTAGCCGAGGTTCAGCTGCAAGCCCTGGCCCTGCAGTGCAGCACGATAACCAACACCGTTGATTTCCAGTGTCTTGCTGAATCCGTCAGTAACACCTGTGATCAGGTTTGCCACCAGGGTGCGGGACAGGCCCCAGGCAGACCGTGCCGCCTTTGTCTGGTCCACAGGTGCCACGGTGATCTCGTCGTTCTCATGCTTGACGCTAACCAAATCAACCAACTGGGCCTGCAGTTCACCCTTGGGTCCCTTGACCTTGACGGTCTGGCCCTCAAGGGTAACGGTTACACCACCTGGTACCGATACCGGTTTTTTTCCAATACGAGACATGGGCTTCCTTGCCTCCGATCCTCAATTCACTGCCACCTGCCCGCTTCGGCACCGACAGCAACATCAACAAATAGCGAATACCTGCTGCAGCCTCAAAAGACCGTGCAGAGAACCTCGCCGCCAACATTATTTTCCCGCGCCTGGCTGTCAGACATGACACCCTTTGACGTGGACATGATTGCCACACCTAGGCCGTTGTAGATCGTCGGCAGTTCACCGACAGATGCATATACACGCCGACCCGGCTTGGACACGCGCTTGATCTCGCGAATGCCAGGCTCACCGTCGAAATACTTGAGTTCGACTTCAAGCTCAGCCTGTCCGGAGCTGCGCTCGGTTACGGCGAACCCGCGAATATATCCTTCAGACTGCAATACTTCCAGCACGCGCTCGCGCAGACGCGATGACGGGCTTGCCACCTTGGACTTGCCACGCTGCTGCGCATTGCGGATGCGGGTCAACATATCGCCGATTGGATCCGTGACGTTCATTTTTCGCTCTTTCCTTTAGAACCTTGGCGCGCTGTTACCAGCTGGACTTGACCACACCGGGGATCAATCCCTGGTTGGCGAGGTCGCGCAGTGCAATTCGAGACATGGCCATCTTGCGGTAGTATCCGCGCGGACGTCCTGAGACTTCACAACGGTTGCGCACCCGGATGGCGGCGGAGTTGCGTGGCAGTTCGGCGAGCTTCAGCCGTGCCGCAAATCGCTCTTCCATCGGCAGCGACTTGTCGTTGGCGATCGCCCGCAGCTGCGCACGCTTGGCGGCATATTGCTTCACCAGACGCTTGCGGCGGTTGTTTTTCTCAATTGCACTTTTCTTTGCCATGAGTTCTTCCGTTTCCTTGTTCTTCGCGCCGCGTTACGCTGCAGCCTGCTGACCTTGCCGTATGCGGAACGGGAAGTTAAATGCCTTCAGCAACGCCCGGGCTTCGTCGTCGGTCTTTGCCGTCGTGCAGATCACGATATCCAGTCCCCACATGCGGTCGATCTTGTCGTAATCGATCTCCGGGAACACGATGTGCTCCTTCAGGCCCGTGGCATAGTTGCCGCGGCCATCAAAGCTCTGATCCGAGAGGCCGCGAAAGTCACGAACACGCGGCAATGCGATATTGATGTAGCGGTCCAGAAACTCGTACATCTGCTGCTTGCGCAGGGTGACCTTCACACCAATGTCCATGCCTTCGCGCAGCTTGAACGTAGCGATCGACTTGCGCGCCTTGGTAACCATGACCTTCTGACCGGCAATCTTGGTCAGTTCTTCCGCGGCCACTTTGACCAGCTTGGAATCACCAACCGCATCGCCAACACCCATGTTGAGCACGATCTTGTCCAATTTCGGCACCTGCATCGGGTTCGTGTATCCGAACTGTTCGATCAGCTTGGCGCGGATCTCGTCGTCATAGAGCTTGCGCAGGCGTGGTACATATACATCAGCCATCGATCACCTCCCCGGAGCGCCTGGCGACCCGGACTTTCTTACCGTCATCGAGAACCTTGTACCCGACACGTGTTGCCTTGCCGTCCTTGGGATCAATGTGCGCCAGATTGGACACATGGATGGACAGCTCCTTGCTAACAATTCCACCGTCTTGAGCAGCGGTCTGCTTCTGGTGCTTGCGCGCAACGTTGACGCCGCTCACCACGGCACGATTTTCATTGGGCAGAACCCTGAGCACGTCGCCTGACTTGCCCTTGTCCTTGCCGGCAACCACGATGACGCGGTCGCCCTTCTTCACTTTCAGTTTCACAGCCATCACAGCACCTCCGGTGCAAGCGAAATGATCTTCATATGATTGCGGCCGCGCAGTTCACGCGGAACCGGGCCAAAAATACGGGTGCCGACCGGTTCACCCTGGTTGTTGATCAGCACAGCGGCATTGCGGTCGAACCGGATTGCAGATCCATCGCCACGCTGAATGTCCTTTGCGGTGCGCACAACAACGGCCTTCATCACCGCCCCCTTCTTCACGCGGCCGCGCGGAATGGCGTCCTTGATGGACACGACGATGATATCGCCGACGCGCGCGTACTTGCGCTTCGAACCGCCCAGCACCTTAATGCACTGGACACGGCGAGCGCCGGAGTTGTCGGCGACGTCGAGATTTGTTTCTACCTGGATCATGGCTTCATCCGTTGTTCTTGATGCCCGTTCGCCCTGTCGTTCTGTTCAGCGGCGCAGCAGCACGTTCAAATCCTGTTTTCAGACCTATTCTACGACCAGCGCCCAGGTCTTGTTGCGCGACACGGGACGACATTCCTGGATACGAACGATGTCCCCTGTCTTTGCAGAGTTGGCTTCATCATGGGCATGGTACTTCTTGGTACGGCGCACGGTCTTTTTCATCATCGGGTGGGTGAAACGGCGCTCGACACGAACAACAATGGTTTTGTCATTTTTGTCGCTCACCACGACACCCTGTAGAATACGTTTGGGCATGGATCCGAAACTCCAATCACTTCGCTGGTGCAGCCACGGCGCGCGAGCGCTGTGCTGTCTTGATGCGGGCTATGTCGCGGCGCACCTGGCGAACCCGCGCGGTATTGTCGATCTGACCTGAAGCCTTCTGGAAGCGCAGGTTGAACTGCTCTTTCTTCAGCTTGAGCAGCTCATCCTTGAGCTGGTCATCGGTCATCTGTGTCACTTCACTGGCTTTCATGGCCTTACCTCAAATCCAATCGCTCAACGCCGCCGCCTTATTCGCCAAGACGCGCAACAAACCGCGTCTTGATCGGCAGCTTCGCTGCGGCGAGTGTCATGGCTTCCTGCGCAATTTCGCGCGATACACCGTCAACTTCAAACATGATGCGGCCCGGATGGACCCGTGCACACCAGTATTCGACAGAGCCCTTACCCTTACCCATGCGGACTTCGGTAGGCTTCTTCGAAACCGGCAGGTCCGGGAACACGCGAATCCACACACGACCGGCACGCCTCATGTGGCGGGTCATGGCACGACGGGCCGCTTCGATCTGGCGCGCAGTGATCCGCGCAGGCTCCTGAGCCTTCAGACCAAAGGTGCCGAAGTTCAACTCGTATCCGCCCTTGGCAACACCATGAATGCGGCCCTTGTGAGCCTTGCGGAACTTTGTGCGTTTTGGCTGCAGCATTGTACTTTTTCCTGCTTAATCCAATTAATCTCGTGTTCTAGCGGCGTGCGTCGTCGCGGTCGCGGCGCGGGCGTGGACCGCCACCTTCCTGCATGGCCTGAATCCGCTTGTCCTGCGCCATCGGGTCGTGTTCAAGAATTTCACCCTTGAAGATCCAGACCTTGATGCCGTTGGTGCCATAAGCGGTATGAGCAGTCGCAGTGCCGTAATCCACATCGGCCCGCAGCGTGTGAAGCGGCACCCGGCCTTCGCGGTACCACTCGGTACGGGCGATTTCTGCGCCACCAAGACGACCCGAACAGGTGATGCGAATACCCTCCGCGCCCATGCGCATGGCCGACTGCACTGCCCGCTTCATGGCGCGGCGGAACGCGATGCGGCGTTCCAGCTGCTGGGCGATGTTGTCAGCCACCAGGTTGGCGTCGATTTCCGGCTTGCGCACTTCAACAATGTTGAGGTGAACTTCGCTGTCGGTCATGGCGGACACGTCGCGGCGCAGCTTCTCGATGTCGGCGCCCTTCTTGCCGATGACAACACCGGGACGAGCCGAGTAGATGGTCACACGGCACTTTTTGTGCGGACGCTCGATGATGATGCGCGAGATGCCGGCCTGCTTCAGTTTTTCACGCAGGTATTCGCGAATGCGAAAATCCTCGTGCAGCAGCTTTGCATATTCGCTTCCATCGGCGAACCAGCGGCTATCCCATGTGCGGTTGATACCGAGACGGAAACCGATCGGATTTACTTTCTGACCCATCAGGCGGCCTCCTCGACCTGGCGCACGACAATCGTGATCTCGCTGAAGAACTTTTCGATCTTGCCAACGCGGCCACGGGCGCGTGGCTTGAAGCGCTTCATGACCATTTTCTTTCCAACATAGGCTTCGGACACGATGAGCTCGTTGATGTCGAGATCATGGTTGTTCTCAGCGTTTGCAATGGCTGATTCCAGCGTCTTCTTGACATCGCCGGCAATGCGGCGACGCGAGAATGTGAGATCAGCAAGCGCTGCCTCGACCTTCTTGCCGCGAATGGTACTGGCAACATCATTCAGTTTGCGCGGGCTGACACGCAGGTTGCGCGTGACCGCCTTTGCCTCATTGTCCGGAAGGACGCGTGCTCTGGACGCCTTACCCATCTGTCCTTACCTCTTCGACTTCTTGTCGGCCTGGTGGCCGTAGTAGGTCCGGCTCGGCGCGAATTCGCCCAGCTTGTGACCAACCATGTCTTCGGACACGTTCACCGGAACGTGCTTGTTGCCGTTGTGCACGCCGAACGTCAGACCGACGAACTGCGGCAGGATGGTCGAGCGGCGGCTCCAGGTCTTGATGACCTGGTTACGCCCGGAGCTGCGTGCAGCCTCGGCCTTTTTGAGCAGATACCCGTCGACAAACGGGCCTTTGTGCAGTGAACGAGCCATTCGACCTAACCCTTATCTCTTCTTGCGCTGGTGGCGCGTACGGACAATGAACTTGTCCGATGATTTGTTTGTACGTGTCTTCTTGCCCTTGGTCGGCTTGCCCCACGGGGTGACCGGATGACGGCCACCGGAGGTGCGTCCCTCACCACCACCATGCGGGTGATCGATCGGGTTCATGGCAACACCGCGAACCACGGGGCGGCGGCCACGCCAGCGCGAACGCCCGGCCTTGCCGTCATTGGTGTTCATGTGATCCTGGTTCGAAACCGCGCCAACCGTGGCCCGGCACTCGGACGACACCATGCGGGTTTCACCGGACTTGAGCCGCAACAGGGCCATGGACCGGTCACGGCCGACGAGCTGCGCATAAGCACCTGCGGAGCGTGCGATCTGACCGCCCTTGCCCGGCTTCATCTCCACATTGTGAATGATTGTGCCGACAGGGATGTTGCCGAGTGGCATGCAGTTGCCAGGCTTGACGTCGACACCGCTTGTGCCGGTTACGACCTGATCACCTTCATTCAGACGCTGCGGTGCCAGAATGTAGGACAACGTACCGTCCTCATACTTGATCAGCGCGATGAACGCGGTCCGGTTCGGATCGTATTCAATACGTTCGACACTGGCAGTGCCTTCGCGGCTGCGCTTGAAATCGACAATGCGATAATTGCGCTTGTGCCCGCCACCACGTGAATACGAGGTTTGACGGCCACGGTTGTTACGGCCACCGCTCTTCGACAGACCCTCGGTCAGGGTCTTTACGGGCTTGCCCTTCCACAGGCCGGAGCGGTCAACAATGACCAGCTGCCGCTGTCCTGGAGTGTTGGGCTTGAACTTTTTCAGTGCCATGGTTTACGTCTCAATCGCTCAAATTAAACTTCAAAGACCGGTCGTCACGTCGATGGACTGTCCATCTTCGAGTGTGACAATAGCCTTCTTGACATCGCTCTGCCGGCCACGAATGCCACGGAACCGCTTGGTTTTGCCCTTGCGAACCAAAGTGTTCACCGCCTTCACCTTGACATTGAACAGCTCTTCGACGGCTTTCTTGATCTCTGGCTTGGAGGCAGTGCCGGCAACATTGAACACCACCTGATTGGCTTCACTCAGCAGTGTCGCTTTCTCGGTAATCGCCGGTGCGCGGATAATGTCGTAGTTCTTTTCCATGCTCATTTGAACCGCGCCTCCAGCGCATCAACTGCGGCTTTGGTCAGAACCAGGTTCTGGCGACGCAGGATGTCGTAAACATTGATGCCCTGAACCGGCAGCACATCGACATTGATCAGGTTGCTGGCGGCCTTGGCGAAGTTCTCGTTGACTTCAGCACCGTCGATGACCAGCACGTTGGTCAGGCCGAGCTTTGAAAACGCGCCGGCGAGATCCTTGGTCTTCGGTGTCTTGACTTCCGAACTTTCCAGGATGATCAGCTCATTGGCCTTGACCTTGGCCGATAGAGCGTGACGCAGGGCAAGTGCCCGGACCTTTTTTGGAAGGTCAATTGCGTGACTGCGCACTACCGGCCCGTGAGCCTTGCCACCCCCGACAAAAATACCGACCCGGCGCGAACCGTGACGGGCGCGGCCGCCGCCTTTCTGGCGACCGAAGCGGGCTCCGGTGCGGTTGATCTCCGCACGGCCCTTGGTTTTATGGGTGCCGGCGCGGCGTTTGGCCAGCTGCCAGGTCACCATGCGGTGCAAGAGGTCGCCGCGGGGCTCCAGACCGAAAATGTCATCGGACAGTTCCACCGTGCCGGCCTTCTTGGCCTGAAGTGTTTGAACATCGGTTTTCATTGCTCGCTGCCTCCATCGGCACCGTCTTCGGTTTCTGCAGGTGCTTCTTCCATTGCCTTGGCCTGGGCAGCGGCTTCTTCCGCAGCCAGGCGTTCGGCTTCCGCAGCAGCTTCAGCGGCAGCAGCAGCCTCGGCTTCGGCAGCAGCAGCGGCCGCAGCAGCAGCGGCGGAACGCAGCGCAGCAGGTGTAATCGCATTTTCAGACTGCGGTTTCTTCACGGCATCGCTCAGACGCACCCAGCCGCCCTTGGCGCCGGGCACAGCGCCCTTGACCATGATCAGGCC
>JBCCVY010000057.1:0-12982 GCA_039194725.1 Pseudomonadota bacterium | reverse complement strand
CCTGACCCGTCGACCCCGGAGAAAAAGCCAGCACCGGCAGCCAAAGATGACCCGCCCGGGAAGAACGCCAGGAAACCGAGAGCAGCCAGGACAAAGCCTAAGGGCAGACAGCCGCGCGCGTTGGAGGCGCCTGAAGTCCATTTCGAAGAACCATCTGACGACGCGCTGCTGCCAGCTATCGCCCGTGACCACACGATCGCGAAGCGGTTTCGCTGGGGCGCCATATTGCTGTCTGGGGCGCTTGGCCTGGCCGGCCTGTGGGCGGGCCTCGCCGCGACCCAGCTGATTGAGGATCTGTTTGCCAGGTCGGAGACGCTTGGCTGGATCGGCTCGGGACTTCTGGCACTGGTACTGGTTGCCGCCCTTGCCATCATTGTCCGCGAGCTGTTCGGTCTGTGGCGGCTGAAACGGTTAGGCACCACCCAGGCCGACGCGACGCGCGCCATTTCCGCCGATGATGCCAAGGCGGCACAGGCCACGCTTGCTGACCTGCATGCCATCTATGACGCCAGGCCCGACATGCGTTGGGGGCTTGCCCAGCTGAAGGAGCACTCCAAGGCGATCATGGATCCGGCAGACCGTATCAAGCTGGCCGAACGCGACCTGATGAAACCGCTGGATGAGGAGGCCAACCGCATCATCGCTCACGCTGCGCGCCGTGTCAGCGTGGTGACGGCCATTGCGCCCGCCGCGCTGGACATCGCACTGGTCGGGGCGCAGAACCTGCGCATGATGCGTGAACTTGCAACTCTCTATGGCGGCAGGCCGGGAACGCTGGGCACCATTCGCCTAGCGAAGATGGTGGCCGGCCATCTGGCCGTCACTGGCGGCCTTGCCCTGTCCGACGGCGTCATCAGCGCCGTCATCGGCAAGGGACTGATCGGGCGTCTGTCGGCACGTTTTGGCGAAGGTGCGGTCAACGGTATTCTCACCGCCCGCATTGGCCTGGCGGCCATGGAACTGTGCCGGCCACTGCCGTTCCTGACGCAAGCCCGTCCCGGCCTGTCCGCCTTCATGCGCCAGGTGGTCAACTTCGGCGGGGATGGCGAACAAGGAAACCAAGACAAATCGGCCAAGCCGGATTAAACTCCCCATCCGGCAGAGGGAGATCAATACATGACCACACTCGTTATTCTGGGCATCCTGGGTGCCATCGTCTTCTATGGCATCAACATATACAACGGCCTCATCAAGGCGACGCAGATGGTCAAGGAAGCCTGGAGCGGCATCGATGTGCAGCTCAAGCGACGCAGCGACCTGATCCCGAATATTGTCGAAAGCATCAAGGGCTATGCCGGCCACGAAAAGGACACGCTGCGCGAAGTGACCGAGATGCGCACCCGGGTTCAGGCAGTGCCGGAAGGCGATGTCGCCGGCCGCGCCATCGCTGAAGGCCTGCTCAGCCAGGCGCTGGGCAAGCTGATGGCTGTGGCCGAGGCCTATCCGGATCTGAAAGCCAACGAGAATTTCCTGCAACTGCAGCAGACACTCGACAAGATCGAGGGCGAAGTGCAGATGTCACGCCGCTATTACAACGGTGCGGCACGGGATCTGAACGTGAAGGTCGAGAGCTTCCCGTCCAACTTCGTCGCCAACTACTTCAAGTTCCAGACCGCGGAATTCTTTGAAATCGAGGACGCCGCCGACCGCAACGTTCCGGAAGTGAAATTCTGACAGTTTAGGGTCTGTTGAGTATCATTGTTGTGGTGTCGGTTTGGTCAGATGTGTTCAATTTCGTTCCATGAGGAGGCAGGACATACCGCGTATATTCAACGACGAATGGTGCGAAAGTGGGCGCATCTGGCCGAATCCTTTCAGGACGCAGCCCGTTTTGCCGCTGGACGTCGTTGTGAAACGCTTGAAGTGGACAACACTCCGGCGCCTTTCACGCCTAGCCAGCAACAAAACGGGCTACGCCGACGCCGCAAAACTGATACTCAACAGACCCTAGAGCGCTACGAGGAGTCACCGGCATGAGGCAGCGCCTGTTCCGCACTTTGTGTGTCCTGTTCGCCGTGTTCTGGATGGCCGGGTACGCTCATTCGGCAGAAGAAATCCTCGACTTCAACTCAAAAGTCGAAGTGTTCCAGAACGGCAAACTGCGGGTGGTGGAGACCATCCGGGTTCGCGGCGAGAACTCGCAGATTCGGCGCGGCATCTATCGCGATTTCCCGTTGATGATGGAAGACGCCGGCGGACAAGAACGCGAGGTCGGCTTCGAGATCCTCTCCGTGACCCGAGACGGCAAGCCCGATGACTTCCGCATTGACAGGGCAAGCCGCTCGGCCCGGGTCTATATCGGCAACAAGGACGTGTTCATCGGTGCCGGCGAGTTCACCTACAAGATCACCTATGAGACCGACCGCCAGATCAGGTTCTTCCCCAACCATGACGAACTGTATTGGAATGTGACCGGAAACTTCTGGAACTTCCCCATCCGCCAGGCGCACGCCGACATCATATTGCCGCAAGGTGTCTCAGCGATCGACACGACTTATTTCACCGGCCCCTATGGTGCACGCGGCGCCGAGGCACGGTCGTTCATGGCCGATGACGGCAATGTCGTGGTGTTTCAGACAACGGCGCCTCTTGGTCCCCGTGAGGGCATGACCGTTGCGGTCAAGATGCCGAAGGGCAGCATTGCAGCCCCCAGCCAGCGCCAGGAACTGGGCTGGTTCTGGCGCGACAACGCAGCCTTTGTCATGGGTTTCGTCGGTTTCCTGGTGATCGGCTACTACTATTTCTGGGCCTGGCAGCGGGTCGGCCGTGACCCGCCCGCCGGCATCATGGTGCCGCGTTGGGATGCGCCCGACGGTATTTCACCGGCCCAGGTGCACTATATCGAGAATCGTGGACTGTCGGGCCACGACGCATTCTCCTCCGCCCTGCTCAACCTCGCCGTAAAGGGCCTGGTCGAACTGGAAGACCTGGATGGCGACGTCACCATAAAGCCGACCGGCGCACCGCTGCGGCAAACGCTGCCGGTTGGAGAAGCCGCGATCATGCAGAAGCTGGGGCCCGCCGGACAGGCGTTCCGCATTGCCAAGTCAAACACCGCCGCGGTCAAATCCCTGACCAAGAAATTCCGCTCGGCGCTCAACACGGAACACCGCAACAAGTTTTTTGACCAGAACCTGGCCTACGTGTTTGCCGGTATCGGGATTTCGCTGCTGACCCTGATCGTAACCATAGTGACGGCAGGCGGCGGTGCGAACTTCGTGATCCCGTTGATCATCCTGGTGGGCGCGGCCACCTTCATCACCGTCATCACCTTCAGTGTCGGTCTGAGAGTCTCCCGCACAAGCGAACTGGTCGGCAAGGTCGGATCGGTGATGCGGTGGTTTGTGCTTGGCTTTTTTGCCATGAACCTATTGCCGCTTATCGGCTCCTTGGCGGTGGACATGACTGTCAAGCCGGCAATACTTGCCACCATCGCCGGTGTCTTCATGATCAACATCCTGTTCTTCTTCCTGCTCGGCGCCCCGACGCCGCTCGGACGGCATCTGATGGATGGCATCGAGGGATTGAAGACCTACATCAACCTGGCGGAGAAAGACCGTATGAACCTTGCCGGTGCGCCGGCCATGTCGCCTCAGCATTTTGAGACCGTGTTGCCCTATGCCGTCGCCCTGGGGCTGGAAAAACCCTGGTCGAACGCCTTTCAGGCCTGGCTTGCCTCTGCCGCCGGTGCGGCAACCGCAGCCAGCTATTCACCGAACTGGTATCACGGCGGCAATTTTTCGTCCGGCAGCATCGGCGAGACCATGTCCGGCCTGCCGACGTCAATTGGCAAGTCGATGACCAATGCGATGCCGGCACCCAAGTCGTCCTCGTCCGGCTTCTCCGGCGGCGGCGGATTTTCCGGCGGTGGCGGTGGCGGTGGCGGCGGAGGTGGCTGGTAAAACGGCGGGCCAGCACCTAAATTCTCCTGCATGAACCCGACTCTCCAGCCCCTGAACCCTGACGCTCAGCGTGTGCACCAGTGGCGCAACCGGCTGCATACCTGGATCATGGTGTCCGGATCCGCCTTGCTGATGGCCCTGATTGCCTACAGCGTGTTCGGCGCGTCCGGCGTCGTATGGGCAGTGGTGCTGACTGCCTTCGGCCTGTGGCAGGCCGGGCGCGTGTCGCCGAGAATGGTGCTGAAATTGTACAAGGCACGCGCCCTGACCAGCGAAGAGGTGCCGCAACTGCACCAGCTGATGCGTGAACTGACCAGGCGGGCCGACCTGCCTGCCGTGCCGCAGCTTTACTATGTGCCGTCACAGATGATGAATGCATTTGCCGTCGGCAAGATTGATGACTCCGCTGTAGCCGTTACTGACGGCCTAATCCGCAACCTGACACTCAGGCAACTGGCCGGTGTGCTGGCTCACGAGGTCAGTCATATCCGCAACGAAGACCTGACCGTGATGGCCTTGGGTGACGTACTGTCACGGCTGACGGGCACCTTGTCGACTATCGGCTTGCTGGTCGGCATCCCCGCTGCACTGCTGACCAATGGCGGCGTTGTTCCCTGGGTGACCATCGCGGCCCTGGTGGCCGCACCGACCGTCGGCGGACTGCTGCAGCTGGCACTGTCGCGCACCCGGGAATACGATGCCGACCTTGACGCAGCCGGCCTGACCGGGGATCCGGAGGGACTCGCGTCCGCGTTGCAGACGCTCGAACAGAAGCAGGGCAGCATGTGGGAAAAACTGGTTTTGCCCGGCTCCCGGTCGCCGGAGCCTTCCCTGTTGCGCAGCCACCCAAAGACGCCGGACCGGGTCAGGCGGCTGTTGTCCCTGCGCCCCACCACACCGCCGATCATTGCCCGCCCGGACCGGCCAATGCGCCCTGCCCGCTCCATCGTTCCGCCGGTTCGCCGGCCGCGCATCAATATGGGCCGCATGGGATTGTGGTATTGACGCCGGGTCGTTACGGCCCCTGATTATGGTTGCCCGCGCGCCTGCTTGCCCGCATAGTTGCGTCTCCCTCCCAAGGCGTATCCGCCACTAACCCGGAGACATCACCCATGCAACTCGCACATGCATTGCTGCAGGCGCTTAAAGACTATGGCGCAGGAGAGATTTTCGGCATCCCCGGAGATTTCGCGCTGCCACTGTTTCGCCAGATCGAACGCCTCAAAATACTTCCGCTTTACACACTCAGTCACGAGCCTGCCGTCGGCTTCGCAGCCGATGCGGCCAGCCGTTACCGCAGCACCATCGGAGTGGCTTGCGTCACTTATGGTGCCGGTGCCTTGAATATGATCAACCCGGTGGCCACGGCATACGCTGAAAAGTCGCCGCTTGTTGTGATCTCCGGCGCGCCGGGCGCTGCCGAACGCACAATGGGGCTGGACCTGCACCACCAGGTCAAGCATTTCGACAGCCAGATGCTGATCATGCGTGAAGTCACTTGCGCCCAGTGCGTGCTTGATGATCCGGCAACGGCCGCTTCGGAGATCGCAAGGGTGCTGACTGCGGCGCGACATTTGTCACGACCCGTCTACATCGAGTTTCCGCGCGACATGGTTGAAGCGGACGTGTCTGAGGTGCCGTCCTTCGAACCGCCAGCCAAAAATGTGGCAGCAGCAACTGAAGCCGCAGGGCAGACCCTGAAAATGCTGGAGACAAGGACACGGCCAGCCATGCTGCTGGGGGTCGAGGTCCGCCGTTACGGCCTGCACAAGAAGGTGGCCAAACTGGCCAGAAAACTTGGCATTCCGGTGCTGACGACCTTCATGGGACGCGGAGTGCTGGCAGAAACAGGCGCTCCGACCGCCGGTACATATCTGGGCCTTGCCGGTGATGCGGCAACCCGGCGGCTTGTGGAACGCGCCGATGGCCTCCTGATGCTTGGGGTCATCCTGTGCGACACCAACTTCGGCGTGTCAAAACGTCAAGTAGACATGCGCACCAGTATCCATGCCCTGGACGGAGCCGTACGTTTTGAACACCATACTTATTCCGGCATCACGCTAGAGGCTTTTGTTGATGCATTGTTGGCCCGTGCTGAAAAATTGGGTAACGCAAAGCCCGTTACAGAGTCATATCCTCGTGGCCTGAAACCTGTTGATCGCCAAGTATTGCCGCAGGATGTCGCAACCGCGGTCAACGATTTCTTTGCCGAGCATGGCGTCATGCCCATCGCATCCGACATGGGCGACTGCCTGTTCACCGCCATGGACATAGAACATACCGCCCTGCTGGCACCTGGATATTATGCAACCATGGGCACCGGCATCCCCTTCGGTCTGGGCCTGCAGGCCGCCAGCGGCAAACGCCCGCTGGTGCTCGTCGGCGACGGCGCATTCCAGATGACCGGATGGGAGCTGGGAAACTGCGCGCGCCTGGGGTTCAACCCGATCGTGCTGCTGTTCAACAACACCGCGTGGGGCATGCTGAAGGCGTTTCAGAAAGACACCGGTTACAACGACCTGGACGACTGGCACTTTGCCGAGCATGCCGAGGCCATGGGCGGCAAGGGTGTGCGGGTGTCGACACCGGCGCAACTGGCCGAAGCGCTGCAGCGGGCGCACGGCGATGACAGCTGCTTTCAGCTGATCGAAGTCATGCTGCCGCGCGATGCGCTGTCGCAGACACTGTCCCGCTTCACCGATGCCATCGCCAGCAAGTCTGCGCTTGCAGCCGAGGCAGACGCTTGACCTTGCGCCGCCAGCACTGGGCTGCAGTTGCCATCGTGGCGGCAGCAATGGCGGCGGGCCTGATCAGCCTCGGGCGCGACCTCATTTGCAAGTGCGGATATGTAAAACTTTGGCATGGCCAGGTGATCTCGTCCGAGAACTCACAGCACATTCTCGACTGGTATTCTCCGTCTCACGTGCTGCACGGACTTGTTTTCTACATGGCGCTGCATTTCCTGTTGCCGCGCATGGGCGTCGGTTGGCGATTGGTTGTGGCGGCTGTCATAGAGGGCATTTGGGAACTGATAGAGAACACCAGCTGGATCATCGACAAATATCGCGAAGACACGATCGCACTGGACTATTATGGCGACAGCATTCTGAATTCCGTGTCCGACATGACCATGATGGTGCTCGGCTTCATCATTGCGGCGCGGGCACCGGTCTGGGTGTCTGTGGGTCTGTTTATCGTAGCAGAACTGATTGTCGGGCTGTTCATCCGTGATGGCCTGCTGCTCAACATCATCATGCTGCTCTACCCGCTGGAGTGGATAAGGCAGTGGCAGGCCGGCTGAAACGATCAGCCGCCACGGAACGTTTTCGCAATGTGACTAACTGCACATCTGGCCGCTTTCATTTCGCCTACGTTCATTTCCAACAACAAGGTGATGAATAAAAACAAAGCGGCCTCCCTCCTCCCTGCAAACCGGGCACCGCCAAAACAATAAGAAACCAACATCACCTCACGAAGTCGACTGGGCTTCTTGCCCACTAACGCCGGTACCAAAGGGGCCTCCTCCCACCCGATGGTACCGGCGAAATTGTTTCAGCCATTGCAATCAGCCTGTCCGCGGCCTCATTGTCAGCGGAACTGTATGCTTGCTCGACATACGAGCCCGCCATAATCCGGGCATATGCGGCGAAAACTGCAAAAACTGGCCGCTAAGCTAGATCTAGTGTTTGAAGCACTTGCGTGGCAGGCAGCAGGCAACTAGAGACATAGCCAGAAAGCCTTATGCAGTGGTCTTCCTGAATGTCATCAGACGCCAAGAACCAAACATTTTCAGATGTTTGCAGGAACATTTTCTGGGTGGTTTTCGTCACCGTCTATTGTTATGTCCGTCATCCGTATCTGACTTGGTTCACCTGGACGCTGGACCGGAAGCTGCCTGCGCCTGCGTACCCTGACCTGCCTGTAGACAAGTTTTTCTGGCGCAAGGTTTTCGACCGTGACCCGTCATCGGTCATCTTGAGTGACAAGCTGAATGCCAAGCGGATCGCAGGCGAGCTGTGCCCAGACATCAAGGTGCCGGAAACCTTATGGGTTGGTGAGCGTTTTGAAGACATTCCGCCGGAACTGCTTGCCGGTGACGTTGTAGTGAAGAGCACCCACGGATCAGGGTTCTTTCATGTCATCCGAAGCGGCAACTACGACCGCCGCGAGATGATCGCCATGACCAGGAAATGGCTGCAAACCGATTACAGCCGCTATTGCGGCGAGTGGAACTATCGTCAGGTTGAGCGCAAGCTGTTCGTGGAGGAGTTCCTGAAACATGCCGATGGCCGTCCGGTCAGCCTGGAAGCCAAGGTATATGTGTTCGGGGCAACGGCGCTCTATTCCTTTTGCTTCCACGACCGGCTGACGGATCGGGCGCGCCAGAGTTTCTATGATGCATTGGGCAACGTGTATCCGTACACGCAATACCTGCACTATCCGGTGTCGTTTGATCCCGCTCCGGCTTGCCATGACCGGCTGCTGCAAACCGCGCAGCGGCTTGCCGCCGGAAGAGACCATGTCAGAGTGGATCTATACGAGGTCGACGGTGACATCTATTTCTCCGAATTCACATTTCATACCATTGGCGGCAAGCTCGGCTCCGCGGTGCAGCGGGAATTTCCTGACATCAACAACATCTGGGATCTGCGCCAGACCTGGTTTCTCACCCAACCGCAGCCCGGCTGGCGTGGCGCCTATGCCAGCTGGCTGAAGTCGCGGCTTGACCGGAAAAGGGAACCGGCAGATTAGCGCTGGCAGTGAACGCTGTCTCTGCTACCGTGAGTTGATGTCAACGGACCAAAGACCGATCACATTTGCAGAGGCACTCAAAGATGCCCTGTGGCTGCTTTTCGTCAATGCCTACGTTTACATCCGACATCCGCGTCTCGCGGCTTTCGCCTGCCGGAGCCGGGACGGCTTTCCCAATCCGGCCTGCCCACAACACGTGGTAGACAAGTTTCTGTGGCGCAAGGTTTTCGACCATGACCCGTTATCGACCAAACTGAGTGACAAGCTGGCCTCCAAGCAGATCGCGCTTGATCTGTGCCCTGAAGTCAAAATGCCTCGGACCCTGTGGACTGGTCAACGTTTCGAGGACATACCACCGGAACTGATAGCAGGCGACGCAGTCGTCAAGGCCAATCACGGTTCCGGACTATTCCAGGTTATCCGCAATGGAGTTTATGACCGCGAGGAGATGATCGCCATGACCCGAAAATGGATGGCCACGGATTACAGCCGTTATCACGGAGAATGGAACTACCGCGGAATTGAACGCAAGCTTTTCGTCGAAGAATTCCTGAAGGATGCCGATGGTCTCCCGGTCGCCTGCGAAGCCAAGGTCTATGTGTTTGGCGACGTTGCACTGTGTGCCTTCTATTTCCATGATCGCTTGACCGACAAGGCCCGTCAGAGTCTCTACGATGAACACGGCAATGCCTATGATTTCGACCAGTATTTGCACTATCCCGTCGCCATTGAGCCCGCACCGTCATCTCTGCCGCACGTATTTCAAACCGCCGCCCGGCTCGCAGCCGGGCGAGATCATGTTCGTGTGGATCTGTACGAAATCGACGGTGCGTTGTATTTTTCCGAGTTCACATTCTACAACCTGGGGGGCCGGTTCGGCTGGGGCATTCGAAAGGAGTTCCCCGAAATGACCCGGCTTTGGGACCTGCGCAGGACCTGGTTTCTTAGCCAACCGCAGCCCGGCTGGCGCGGCGCATATGCCAACTGGCTGACGTCGCGGCTTGACTGCCAGGCAGCCAAACCGGACGCGTGACGAGCTGGCGAAAATCCGCTAGACATGACATCATGTTCACAACCTTTTTCCACGAGTTGAAAGCCGCCGGCGTGCCTGCCACCTTGAAGGAGTATCTCACCCTGATGGAGGCGCTCGAAGCCAATATCGCTGGCTTCCAGGTCGAGGATTTCTACTATCTGTCGCGCGCCACGCTGGTCAAGGACGAGCGCAACCTGGACAAGTTCGACACGGTCTTCGGTCATGTTTTCAAGGGCCTTGAAGGCCTGCCGCCGGAAGAACTGCTCGCCAACATTCCCGAAGAATGGCTGCGCAAGGTCAACGAGAAATTCCTCACCGAAGAGGAAAAGGCCCAGATCGAGGCGCTCGGCGGCTGGGACAAGATCATGGAGGAGCTGAAAAAACGGCTCGAGGAGCAAAAGGGGCGCCACCAGGGCGGCAGCAAATGGATCGGCACCGGCGGCACATCGCCGTTCGGCGCCTATGGCTACAACCCTGCCGGGATCCGCATCGGCCAGGACAAGAACCGCAACAATCGCGCCATCAAGGTATGGGACAAACGGGAGTTCAGGGACCTGGACGATTCTCTGGAACTCGGCACCCGCAATATCAAGGTTGCGCTCAGACGCCTGCGCAAGTTCGCCCGTGAAGGTGCGCCGGAAGAACTTGATCTGGACGACACCATCCGGTCCACCGCCAACAAGGGCTATCTCGACCTGAAATTGGTGGCCGAAAAACGCAACACCGTGAAAGTGCTGATCTTCTTCGATGTCGGCGGTTCAATGGACCCCTATATCCGCACCTGCGAAGAGCTGTTTTCAGCGGCTCGCGCCGAGTTCAAGCATATGGAGTACTTTTACTTCCACAACTGCGTCTACGAGAAACTCTGGAAGGAAAACCGGCGCCGGCATACCGCGGTGGAAGACACCTGGGACGTGCTGCACACCTACGGATCCGACTACAAGGTGATCTTTGTCGGCGATGCGTCGATGAGCCCGTTCGAGCTCACCCATCCCGGCGGCTCGGTGGAGCATTTCAACGACGAGGCCGGCGCGCTGTGGCTCAAGCGCATCACCGACATTTACTCACACTGCGTCTGGCTGAACCCGTCCAACCCGAAATACTGGGGATACACGCCGTCCATCGATTACATCAGGACACTGTTTGAAGGTCGCATGTTCCCGTTGACGCTGGAAGGCATCGACGAGGCGATCAGGGAACTGGTGCGGTGAAGCGCCTTATCTGATGCGCGCCGACAGCGTTCGACAGATCACATAGATTCCATCGATCAGAATCCAAAGTCCCAGCGTTAGGCCCGCAACCAGCCACCAAATCCACATGGGCTGCACCGCGTTGTCAGGCCTGAAGACTCCCACGATGCCGGTGAACAGCGTAACGGCCAGACAGATGGCGAACAGAATGTTCACCAACAGGATGGCCGCACCGATCGTGTTGTGGCCAAGATAGAACCTGTGCGCTCCCGCGCCGCCGAGGAGAAACCACATCAGGATCAGCACGATGACCGACTTGCCCTCGCCATAGGGCTGCAGGAACCCGAGATTGATATCGAAGTCGTCGCCGTCTCCACCGCCGAACAAGCCACGTTTCGTTTCAGGCTCGTCGTCAACCTGTCCGCCAATCGGAGCTGCGACTGCCGCTACCGGTCGTGGTGCGATGGTTTGTTGTACGCCACGTTTTCCAAATGCCATGCCTGCTGTCCCGTATATCTTCCACACTGCGGACAGCAAACTGTCAGAACTTGATTACAAAACCCTTAAAACATCAGTATACGTATCATATCCTCGTAACCTCGCCTTTTGGCAAGGTCCAGCGGTGTATTGCCGTCGCGATCGGTGATGGACCGGTCAGCGCCGGCCTCGACCAGCAGCCTGACGGTTTTCACATGGCGCGGTCCGCCGTCACCGAGCACGACCGCCTCGATAAGCACGGTCCAGCCCAGATTGTTCACATGATCGAGCGGAGCACCGGCTGCAATCAGCACTTCCACACTCTCCCAATGCCCCAGGTGGGCGGCAGCTATCAGCGCAGTGCCGTCGTAAACGCTGGTGATGTTTTTCGCACTCCCTCCGGCCTTTACCGCCGTGCGTACCATCTCCGCATCATTCGCCACGGCAGCAATTGTGATGATGTCATACTTGCCGTTGTCCAGCCGGTTGGGATCGGCGCCCGCACTCGCCAGCGCCGTGACGATACCATCATGCGAGGCAAAGGCAGCAATGTGCATCGCCGTGCGGCCGTGCCCGTCGGTTTGCTCCAGACTGACGCCGGCGCCGATCAACCGGTCGACCTCCGAAACATCACCTGTGTGAGCCGCGGCTTGAAGACCGCTGTAGCCGGCAATTTCCGTTGCCGACGGTGCCGTCTGCCCCTGTGCCTGGTTTGCACACAAGGCAAGTGCAAGCATTAGAACCGGAATTTGTTGCACAATGTTCATCTTCTGAAAGGCGCCCTTGCCCTTGCTGCGACTGAATTCACCCATTATGTCATCAGGCATGCTCCTTGAGAAACTCACTTCCCTGTTAGGCAACGGCGCGCCGCGCGCCTCAAAGCCAGATGTCAAAACCGCCGTGGCAGAACTGCTGGTCACGGCCTCCTTGATAGACGGTCACATGAGCGATGAAGAAGTGGCGGTGCGTGACCGGCTGCTGAAGGACAAGTTCGACCTGGACGACGCCGGCCTGGCGCAGCTCAACAAGGATGCCCAGGAGGCGAGCGAAAACGCCATAGACTTCTATCGCTTCACCAGCACCATCAAGGAAGCTTACGACCGCGAGCAGCGCGAGACGGTCGTGGAGATGCTGTGCGAAATCATCCTGGCCGACGGCACCATCGACGAGGATGAAATGAACATGGGCTGGCGCATTGCCGGCCTGCTCGGTTTTGACAACCGGGAATGGGTCATGATCCGCAAGGGCGTCGAAGACCGCGCCGGCTCCGGTGAACCGGGATAGAATCATCACACCTTCGGAAGTTATGAACGTACACTGAACAAGACGGTCAGTTCTCGTTCAAGGGCGGATTCCTAACGTTGCCGCAAGCCTGACATCTGGTCAGGACCAACGGCAAACAGGATAAAGGAACACCCTGATGAAACCCCTCAACCTCGCACTGGCAGGAGCCGTTCTGGCACTGTCGGTTCCCACCATCATGACCAGCACCGCGTCGGCCTATCAGTGCCGCCACATCCCCACTCAGGTAAAGGTTCACCGGCCCCTGATGCTGGCTGCCCGGCGTCAGGCCCGCAAATCCTGGTCCCTGAAGGTCAAAAACAACCAGGGCCTGGCATGGTCAGTCT